>JAVEWL010000543.1:0-4162 GCA_034004565.1 FCB group bacterium
GGGTGCATTCTTCTTCTCCCCGCTCACCCCACCGAGACGATACGAGAGCAAACGAGTAAGAACGGCAAGTGGTCTTTACCCGACCCTTGCGATTCGGCCGCGGACACCCCTCCACGGCCTTTTTCTTTGCGCTCGGCGGCCGATGTCTGCTCGAATCGAACCCGTTCCACGGTCTCGACGGCTCGGGTATCTCACGGCTCTTTTCGATCAGTCGCCCCCCAGGCGCACCGTCCCCGGCGCCGGCAGGTTGCGCGAGGCGTCGTCCAGAACCAGCACCCAATCCTCCGCCGAGGGCGAATGGAACTCCTTTTCGCCCTGCGTCGGGAAGCGGCCGATCTCCGAAGCCCCACCGTCGCGGGGGTTGAACCACCACGCCCGCGCCTCGCTGCCGGAGACCCGCGAGAGAGCCACGGTGACGGTGCACTCCGTGGGCAGATACGCAATCGCTGTGCCGCCGTCGTCGGTGCACGCGGCGGGAATGCCGTCGCCCACGTCGTAGCCCCGCACGATCAGCGTGCGGTCGCGGTCGGGCGCCAGTCGATACCACGCGCGCGACTCGAACAGCTTCTTGATGTTCGGCAAGAGCGTCCGGGCGCCCGGATCGTCCAGGCTCGGCCTCCAGGGGGCCTTGCCGTTTGGGTACCCCGGCGCCGCGTTCATGTGCCACACGGGGCCGTTGCCGTAGTGGTGGCCGCACGAACCGCCCAGGACCGACTGATACGCCTGCCTGCGGACCCGCAGCACCGTGCCCTTGTCCGCGTCGCCGCCTTCGTTCTCGTAGCGGGACTCGAACAGGATGAACGGCGTCGTGGGCGTGCGGCCGTAGTCTTGCAGCGATTGGGTCCAGACGTTGCCGTAGGTGTACGTGCCGTTGAGGGTCAGCCAGGGCGTCTGCCCGAGTTCCCAGACATCGGCCGACGAATGCCCCGGCCTGGCGTGGTAGGTCATCAGGTGGTTGGGGTCCTTGGCCCGAATCCCCTCGGCCAGCGCGTCGAGCTTCTCGCGGAGGTCGCCGGGGTCGCGGTCGTTGCCGATCACGTAGATCAGGTTGGGGAAGTCCCGGTACCGCGCGCCGATCCACCGGCCGTACCAACGGCAGTCGGCCACGCTGTTGTCCTGCAGGATGACCTTGTGCCACCCGTCGGTGTCCACCTTGCCGCTGTCGTAGCCGGTGTACATGGGCGAGATGAGCACCTGCATGCCGAACTCGCCGGCCCGGCGGATCACCCAGTCGGCGTGCTCGAAGTACGCCGGGTTCGGCGTGGTGAACCTGCCGCGCGTCAGAAAGGGCCGATTCCCGTAATGATCGTTCGGCCCATCCTCATCGCGGCACCCGTCGGCGTAGTATCCCTCGGGAATGGTGACGATCAGCGAGTTGACGCCCAGCGCCGCCCGATTCCGGAGATACAGGTCCACGTCCTCGCGACTGAGCTGCGCCGCCAGCGACCACGGCGAATCCCCATTGATGAACACCGGCGCCCCGCGCTGATCGACCAGATACCGCCCCGTCGGCCCGACCTTGAGCGGATAGGCCGGCCCCTCTCCCGCCGCCGCGATTCCCGCCCACAATACAACCGCCGACAGGACCAGTCTCTTCGCATCCATCATGCACATCACGCAACCCATTGAACTGTCCATCCATTCACCCGGGCAGGCACTTACGAACACGATTCGCCCCCGCCGCCGACAGCCAGCAGAACCATCGAAGATGCAATTCTAAGCCCCCACGGCGGTCACGTCAAATGCCCATCGGTCCGGCGGTCCGCATCGGGTCCATGACCGTTTCTGGCGCGAGCACCTTGGCCCGGTCGTGCTCGCGGCGCACGTTCGGCGCTTTACGGATACCAGCGGGGAGAGAAGGAG
This sequence comes from FCB group bacterium, assembly GCA_034004565.1. Taxonomy (GTDB): domain Bacteria; phylum Hydrogenedentota; class Hydrogenedentia; order Hydrogenedentales; family SLHB01; genus JAVEWL01. Next base: position 1,864 of record JAVEWL010000543.1, read on the forward strand.
CAGGCCCGGCGCAAAGGGTGGACCGTCCGTCGAGGGAGAGAGACTCCAGGGTCTCCAACCCGAAAGAGGGGTCGAGTCGCCCCTCCCCGCTGGTATCCCCAACGCGATAAACGCGCCCCTTGAGTCAGTGGAGACCTGCTGGCGCCTGGGAGACCACAAGAACAGTCATGCACCCGCCCGCATCTCTCGTCGGTTTGAGTAAGACGACTGGACAAATGCATCTGCGATTGCTCAGAATGAGCAGAGTTGCAGGCACAACCATGAATCTACACGGGATCGACATCTCGGAAGACCGGCTCGCGGAGTTCTGCCGGGAGTGGAAAGTCAAGGGACTTGCTCTGTTCGGCTCGATCCTGTGCGAGGACTTCGGGCCCGACAGTGATATCGACGTGCTTGTGACCTTCCAGCCGGAGGCTGCTTGGAGTCTATGGGACCTGTCGACATGCGGGACCGACCGCGCGATCTGTTCGGCCGCGCGATCGACCTGATCGAGAAGGAAGCCCTGCGGAATCCGTGTCGCCACCATGAGATCCTCAAAACCCATAGGGTGGTCTATGCGGCGAAGAAAGGGAGAAACGGTTGCGATTGCGACGCTCGTTTCGTCCGGCGGTTGCGTGGGACGGCGTCAGCCCCCGCCGTACGCTGTACGCAACCGAAACGAGCCGCGTCCGCCAAAGGCGGACAACCGAATTCTGCCGACGAGAATTGCTGTCTTGTAAGGTGTGCCGTGCACACCATGTTCGGGAAGGCACGGCCGAAGCGGCCGTGCGAGCGGAGTTTACCGCTTTGGGCCTCCAGCATGGTACTCCAAGTGACGAGTAGCGAAGGCAAGGAGACGGATAAGCTCTTTTTCGACAAGGAGTGACGCAAGTATGGAGAACGATATACCGGAAACCGGGAGTTTCCCTCGTCGGGCAACTTGTATTCTAAGCGCCGGCCCCGTTTCTTCCCCCCGACCCAAAATCTCAATGGGACTCGCCCCAATCCGCGTATTATCGCTTCCCACTGTGCCGGTGCGACTCTACAATAACCGTGTGAGTTAGTAACGAAGAAGTCCTTGGAGGTGCAGAAGAAAGGGTGCCCAGAAGTTGGAGGGGGCGCGGGGAAATGTGGAATGCCTGGGTGTGACCCGGATCCCCTTTGCTGACCAAACAACAGTTTACATGAGGATTAGCTCAGATGAGTTCAGATACTGAGTATGACGTGGCCTTGTCGTTCGCGGGCGAGGACAGGGAGTATGTGGAACACGTAGCCAAAAGCCTCCGGCGACGAGGCATACGCGTCTTCTATGACAGGTCTGAACAAGTAGAGTTGTGGGGAAAGGACCTCGCAGTGGCCCTTGACGAGGTCTATCGTAAGAAGGCGAGATGGGTAGTGCTCTTCATTTCCGCGGCATACGCCCGCAAGGCATGGACTACATTTGAGAAGGGTTGCGCTATTGCCGGCGCGATTGCGCGCATTGGGCAAGACTTCATTTTGCCAGCGAGATTCGACGACACCGAGATTCCTGGCCTGAATCCCAGCATAGGCTACATGGACTTGCGGACCCACACCGCGCCCGCGTTCGCGAAGATCCTGGTCAACAAGGTGCGTGGCAACGAGCCTCCGATTGCCCAGACGGAACCCGTTTCTCTCACGTCTCTCCTTGACGGCTATCTTCGAGTCTCTCCGTTTCATTCCCAAGATGAAGTCCTTCACGCGTTCGATCTGAATGACTGGCCAGTGACGGTGTCGGTCGGGATGTTAAAGAAGGCGCGAAAGCCAGCCAAGATCGAGGAACTCACGGTGACCGGATTCAAGCACGATGTGCTCTTCCGAATCATCCTATCGACACATGCAGAACGGATTTTCACGTTCAAGCTGGTGACCCGACCTTCCCACGAGCTAAGAGGCAAGTACCAGGAGTGGTCGGGTAGTCCACTCCATTTTGTTGCGGTGCCATTCGGCTCACCCGATCGTTGTGAAGAGTATGTTACCGGAAACGTAGCGCACGAAACCTGCGACAAATGCGAAGGCGCTGGTACAGCGGCAGAGACCTGCTCCTTGTGCGGAGGACAAGGCAAAACTGGAGGCCGACCGCAGGTGCGCTGTCACAAATGCAAGAGAGGCAAGACCATCAGTATCTGTCCGCGGTGTGGCGGGACTGGTTACTTGGATGAATTCCCTTTCACAGGGCGGCGTGTCTTCCGAAGAGACCATGTTTTGCTCACAGGCACACGAGGTGGCAATGCGGTTGGCATCACGCCGCCACAATACCGCGTTGTCTACAGAGGTCCGATTCAGGCGACCCTGCCAACTC
>JAVEWL010000544.1:0-4157 GCA_034004565.1 FCB group bacterium
TACCCAAAGCGGGAAACTATGCGTATGACGACTTACTCGCTTTTGGTGGACGTGGAAGTCGAGGAAGAATCGGATTTCGCTTCGCTCTTCGGCTCGGTCTTTGCGGCACTCTTCGATTCGCCGTTGGCCTTGCCGCCCTTCGACGATCCGTTCTTGTTCTTGTAGTCCGTCTCGTAGAAGCCCGAGCCCTTGAAGATGACCCCCGCGCCGGCGCCGATCAGGCGGCGCATGGTTCCGCCGCACTCCTCGCACTTCACCGCCGGCTCCGCACTCATCCCGTGGAACACGTCGCGCACGCACGCGCACTTCTTGCACTCGTACGAATACGTAGGCATTGATCCAGAAGCTCCTTATAAAACCCAAATATCGCCTGCATAGGGCGGAACACCCCGACAGGCGACCGTGAAACCCGCTCCTTTGGATCTGTTTGTCAACAATTCAAGCCCAAAGGAAACAATGAATCTAGCACGCTTTGCAGAAAAATGCAAAAGAGAATACACTAATCCGGGCCATGGGAATTCCCCAAAACAGGGTGACGGGAGCGCCACGGATGCAGCAGCTTTCACACTTGCCATCGTTCCCCGGCGACAATCTGGACGCCGCCATGGCCGTGTCCATCGCCGTCGGCACCCTCTACTGCTTTCTCGGATACCGCGTCTTTCGTGTCACCCTCGGCCTGACCGGATTCCTGCTCGCCGGAGGCTCTGCCGCCGGCATCGCCGCAGTTCTCACCAAGGCTGACCCCGTCTACGTCGCCATCGCCGTCCTGCTCGGCGGCATCGCCGGCGCTATGGCCCTCGTCTTTACCTATAAGGCCGGCGTCTTCTGCGTCGGCACCCTCGGCGGCATCGTCGCGGCCATGCACTTCATCCCCGACCGCACCCAGGGCTGGGAACTCTGGGCCATCATCGGCGTCGGCCTCGCCGTCGGCGCCACCGCCCTCGTCCTCGAACGCCTCATCATGAGCCTCGCCACCTCCGCGATCGGTTCCTGGGTTCTCGTCACCGGCATGACCTACTTCCTGCTCGGCCGCGAATTCACCCCCAGCCCCGAACAACCCGTCCCCATCAGCGACAACCGCCTTTACTTCTTCGCCGCATGGCTGGCCCTCGCCCTCCTCGGCGCCTTCTTCCAGTTCACCGCCCCCCGCGCCAAATCCAAACCCGCCGAAATGTAACCCCGAATTCCCATTCGGGGTCTTTGTTTTTATCTTGGTAGCGCACCCCTTACCCAAGACAAATACCCCGAATGGGAATTCGGGGTTACATTTGCGTTTGCGCTCCCCCGCCCCAGTTGCTACCATACCGCGCCTGTGGCAATCCTGCGAGGCGGGATCATGAGGGAGGACGCGTGTTAGCCAAGAAAGAGTGGGTACAGCAGTCCTGGGTCCGTCCACTGATCACCCTGGCGGTCATCCTCTCCGTCGCGATGATCCTGGCCCCCGAATTCCGCATTCCGGGCTACCTGCTTATCGTCCTGCGCCAGGTTTCCGAGACCGGCATCCTCGCCACCGGCATGACCCTCGTCATCATCTCCGGCGGCATTGACCTTTCCGTAGGCTCTTTGCTCGCCCTCTCGGCCACCCTCTTCGCGGCGATTCTCACCAGCGAGAAGCTGCCCTTCGCCGTGGCCCTGCCAACGGCCCTTGCCGCCGCCGTCGGCGCGTCCACCCTGTTCGGTCTCGCGAACGGCATCGTCTCCACCGGCCTTCGCATTCAGCCATTTATCGTCACCCTCGCGACCATGATCGGCGCGCGCGGATTCGCGCGCTGGGTCGTCGATAACAATACCATCGACATCGGCTTCCAAGGCGACCGCGTCTCCGATTTGGTAAGGGCCGTCGCCCAGCCGCAGATTATCGTGCCGAGCTTCCTTGTCGTCGCGGTGATAGGCCTCATTCTGCTCAACTACACCCGCTGGGGACGCTACCTATTCGCCGTCGGCGGCAGCGAAAACGCCGCCCGCCTCTCCGGCATCGCCGTCTCCTGGGTCAAGATCCGCGTCTACCTTCTTTCCGGCGCACTGGCCGGCCTCGCGGGCATACTCCACACCTGCCAGAACCGCCAGGGCAACCCCAACGACGGCGTCTCCTACGAACTCGACGCGATAGCCGCCGCCGTCATCGGCGGCACCAGCCTCGCCGGCGGCAAAGGCAGCATCTTCGGCGCCTTCGTAGGCACGCTTGTTCTGGGCATTATTATCAACTTGCTCCGCATCAAAGGCTTTGACGAGAACGTGCAGTGGATGCTTAAAGCCGCTATCATCGTAGCGGCGGTCTGGATACAGTTGGTGGGAACCAAACGCAGGGACTGAGAGCGGTGATGGCCGCTCGGGAGATAGGCTCATGCACAAGTTCATAGTGTGGGTAGCGGTGTGTGCCGCCTTGGGCGCAGCCGGGTGCGGAGGTCCACAGTCCGCCTCCAACGACGCCAATTCACAAACCCCGGCCGCCGGCAAGAAATACCACATCGCCTTCTCGCAGAGCAACACCGGAGAACCTTACCGCGCCACACAGAACAAAATATTCCTGCGCGAGATAAAGAAGTACCCCGACTGCGAGCTTCGGATCGACGACGCGCAGAAGAGCAGCACCAACCAGCGCAACCAGATTGAAAGCCTCATCTCCCAGGCCCGCAAGCCCGACGTGCTCATCATTGCCCCCAACGAGGAAAGCCCCGTGGCCCCCGCCGCGGAAGCCGCCCGCAAAGCCGGCATCAAAGTCATCTGTCTCGAGCGCAGTCTTCCCGAAGGCACCTACGACGTGTTCGTCGGCGCCGACAACCGCAAGATTGGCGAGATGGCCGGCCAATACGTCGCGGAACAGCTCCAAGGCAAGGCAAACCCGGTCGTCGTCGAAATCAAAGGCGGCGAGGGCACCAAGCCCCAGGTCATGCGCCACGAAGGCGCCCGCCAATACATCGACCCGATCCCCGGCGTCAACGTCATCGAAGCCGTCGCCGAATGGGAACAGGCCGAAGCCAAGAAACGCATGGAAACCATCCTCCAGAGCAACCCCAAGATCGACGCCGTCTACGCGCACAACGATCCCATGGCCGTCGGCGCCTACATCGCCGCCGACGAGGCCGGCCGCAAAGGCGAAATGATCTTCGTGGGCGTCGACGGGCTCGGCGGACCCGCGGGCGGCATCAAGAAGGTCCTCGACGGCGTCCTCAACTGCACGTTCTACTATCCGACCTGCGCCGCCGAAGCCCTCGAGATCGCAGTCAAGATCGCACGCGGCGAGCCCATACCCACCGAACCCGTCATCCTCGAACCGGCCCGCATCACCAAGGAAAACGCCCAGGAATGGTACGACAAGGCAACGGTGGAATAGCCGTGCGAACTCTAAATGCGCTTTCGCGAGCCACGGCCCTCGCGGCACTGACCTTGACCTTCGCCGGATGCGATACCAGCATCTGGGATGCATCCCGCTGGGGCGAAGCCGAAACCGTATCGGCCATCCTCAAGCAGGATCCCCAAGCCGCAAACCGCTACAACCGTCGCGGTAAGACCCCCTTGCACGAAGCCGCCGGCAACGGCAAGGAAGACACCACCGCGCTCCTCATCAAGGCCGGAGCCGACCTCAAAGCGCCCGACAAAACCGGCATGACGCCCCTTCACATCACCGCCATGTGGGACAAACCGAAACAAGCCGAGCAACTTCTCGATGCCGGCGCCGACATCAACGCTCGCGACAACTTCGGCGACACCCCGCTCCACACCGCCGCCGTCTACGGCAAGGTCAAGGTCCTCAGGACCCTCGTCGAGCGCGGAGCCGACATTCACGCCACCAACAAGACCGGTGAGACCCCGCTTCAATCCGCCAAGGCCTTCCGCCGCGACGAAGCCGCCAACACCCTCCAGGAACTCGGCGCCACACACTGACGAAGGAAGCCAAAGCCGTGTGGAGCAGCCGAGGGCGGCTGCCAGTCTTGATCTTTTGCACGTTCCTGGCAGCCGAGGGCGGCTGCCCCACACGGCTTTGGCTCTTCAAATCGAAAATCGAAAATCTGAAATCGAAAATAAAAAGCCCCAAGTCATAACTTCGACTTGGGGTCTTTCAAACTCAAAAGCCCGCGATTCCCTACGAAAACCGTTCCCAGGCGTCTTCTTCCTGCTCGACCACCAACGACCGGCGGAAGCGCTCCTCCGCCTCG
>JAVEWL010000545.1:0-4154 GCA_034004565.1 FCB group bacterium
CCCTCGAAGTTGGCGCGCTTCATCACCCGCAGGCATTGGAGTAAGGGCACGTCGCCGTGGCCGATGATCGAACCGCGCAGGTAGTTGCCGCCGCGCGATGGGAACCAGCCTTCGCCGGGGTTCGGCGCCGAGCCCGGTTTGGTGTGGAAATCCTTCGCGTGTACGTGAAACGCGTAGGGCATGAGGCGGCCGATGGCCTTGCCGGGGTCCTCGTCAACGCAGAGGAAGTTGCCCATGTCGATCAGCGCGCCGAAATTGCGGTGGTCGACGGCGGCAATAAGCATCTCGACGCGCTCGCTGTCCTGGCTGAAATAGCCGTGGTTCTCGACCATCGTCTTGATGCCTAACTCGGCCGCGAACTCCGTCACGGCACGGCACCCTTCCGCAAGGCACGGCAACGCGCCCTCGAAGCTGGGATTGCCGGCGTATTCGGGCTTGTAGCCATAGCTCGCATCGTGGCGCATGCCCGGCGCCCCAAGAATTTCCGCGATGCGTACTTCTTCCTTTACGCGCTCGATCTCGGCGCCGAGGTTGCCCTCCGAACCGTTGATGAAATCCGCCGGCACCGTGTAATTCGCCACGCGGAAGCCGGCGTTTTCGCAAGCCTCGCGCAGGCGCTTCGCGTAGTCGCGCAGTGTGGTACCTTCCGGCACGTGAATGCTCGAAAACTCGAGCGTGTCGAAGCCCATTTCCTTGGCCTTCGCCACCACGTCCAACTCGGTCATCGCGCCCTTCGCGACCAACCGGCTATAGCTGTACGAACTCACCCCGATTTGCATGGTACCTTCCTTCTATCCCTTTTCCTGCACTATGTCGCCTTCGCTGTTGGGTATGCCACCTCCAAACTTGTTTGGGGGTGCTTCAGGTGCAACACGCAGCGCTTCAAAGCACCCCCAAACAAGTTTGGAGGTGGCATACCTTAAAGAAGGTTTTTGCGTGTTCTCGTTATCCGACCACCAAGCCTACTTGAACCGCTTCACCTTCACGAATTTCCCTGTGTCCCCCGCCTGCGCGATGGCCTCGCACAGGGCCACGGCGTTGCGCCCGAGCTCGCCCGGCGTGGGGGAGGGCGCCTTGCCCAGAATAGCCTCAATGAACGCCTGCTGGCTGTTCGGCACACGCTTGGGGACCTTCGGATAAATGGGTTTGCCCCCGCGAACGCCGGGCCTGGAAATCTCAATGGGGTTCTCGCCCGAAAATGTCGTGCGCAGCGTGCCTTCCGTGCCGTAAACCTCGAACACGTTCTCGTTGCACGCCGCGGTCCAGCTCAACGTAAGCGACCCGCTGGCGCCGTCCGCAAAGCGCATCAGCGCGGTCACGTTGTCCGGCACGTCGATGCCCGGGGTCAGCGTGTCCACCTTCGCGGCCACATCCGTCACCGGCCCGACCACCCACTCCATCAGATCGGCCATGTGCACGCCGAGGTCGAGCAGCAACCCGCCCTGCGCCGCTTTCGACACAAACCATTTCGCGCCCGGCGACCAGCCGACGTCCGGCGTGGACCCGTGGCAACGAAAGCTGCGCACGTGAATGGGCTGGCCGATGAGGCCGTCCGCGACGCACTTCGCCATCACCTGGCACATGGGCCAGTAGCGGAAGGTCTGGTTAATCTGAAGGACCTTGCCGGTCTTGCGCGCGGCTTCAACCGCCTTCGTGGCGTCGACCGTGTTCGCCGCCATCGGCTTTTCGCACAGCACGTGCAGGCCCGCCTTCAAAGCGGCCACCGTCTGCGGCACGTGGAGATGGTTCGGCGTGCACACCACCACCGCGTCGAGCCCCGATGCCACAAACGAATCCCAGTCTGTATGCATCTGCGCGTCCAGGCCGAACATCTTCCGCAGGTTGTCCATCCGGCCCAGATCCGCATCGAGCAACGACACCACCCGGGCCGCCTTCGCGAGTTTAAATCCCGGCACGTGATCCATCTCGGCAATCTTGCCGCACCCGATAATTCCCACACGAACATGCTTGGGCATTGATAGCGTCCCCTTGACAAGCTTCGGCCGGGGCATGGCCACCACTGGTTCTTCATGCCGATCCGAGCGCACCCCGGCCCGCATTATATCGGTCGGCAGAAACGCATAGTACACCACCCGCGCAACGAACGGAAAACTTCGAAGAGAAGAACGAAGAACGAGGAACGAAGAACGAGGAAAGAGGAAAGAGGAAAGAGGAAAGAGGAAAGAGGAAAGAGGAAAGAGGAAAGAGGAAAGAAAGAGCAAATACTGCCGAGCCCTGCTCTGCTCTTGCTTTTTCTTTCCTCGTTCCTCGTTCCTCGTTCTTCGTTCCTCTCTTCCATTACAGCGTCGACAACAGCGCATCCTCGGAAACGGAGTCGTTTTGCGGGGCCGCCGCGGGCATCTCCGGCGTCTGCGCCGCCGGCGTGGGCGGCGCGGCCGGCGCCAGGCCCGCCAGGGTATAGAGGGTCATCTTGCCGCGGGGGCTTTGCTTCTCAATGCCGTTGGCCGGCGGGGTGAAATCGTCTAGCGGCAGGCCCTTGTGGGCTTCCGTCATGAACTCGCTCCAGATAGGCACGGCCAGTTCGCCGCCGGTGTAATTGCCCAAGGGCGCGTTGTCCTCGTAGCCGATCCAGACCACGCAGGTGAAATGCGGCGTGAATCCGCAGAACCACGTGTCGCGCGCGTCGTTGGTGGTGCCGGTCTTTCCCGCGCGGGGACGGCCCAGTTCGCGGCTGCGGGCGCCCGTGCCGTAGGTCGCGGCGCCTTCCATCAGGTTGGTCATGACAAAAGCCACGTTTTCCGGCATGACACGGCGCACATCCTGGGCCTGTTGTTTGCGGTAGTCGTACACGACAATGCCGTCGCGGTCGCGAATCTCCTTGATGTACACCGGTTCATAGCGCATGCCGCCATTCGCGAAAACGGAATACGCCACGCATTGGTCGAGGACGGTCACGGTCGAAGTGCCCAGCGCAAGCGTCAAGCCCGCATACGGATCGATCGGCTGCGTGATACCGACGTTCTCGAGGTAGGTCCTGAGCTTCGGAACGGTTACCCGCTCGGCCAATTTGATCGACACGATGTTGATCGATTTCTCCAGGGCCGTCCGAAGGGATACGGGCCCCGCGAACTTGCCGCCGAAATTCTTGGGTTCCCAGACGTTGCCGATTCGGTCGCGCTGATAGTAGGGCTCGTCGACTTCCATCGTGTCGGGACCCAGGCCCTTGATCTCGAACGCCGCCGCCCATACGAAAGGTTTGATGCTCGAGCCGGGCTGACGGCGCGCAAGGGTCGCGTTGTTGAACTTCTTCTCGGTGAAATCGCGGCCGCCCACCATGACGCGCACGAAGCCCTTGTACTCGGGCCGATTGTCAATACACACCAGCGCACCCGACACGGGCCGGAACTCGCTCTCTCGCTTCTGCCGCTTCAACGAGTTGAGGCGCCGCTCGTCGAACTTGTCGAGCGCGGTATACAGGGCCGTCTCGCCGGCCTGCTGCAACCGCAGGTCGATGGTCGTATGCACCTGGAGCCCCTCTTCGTACAGCGGGTTCGACTCGTCGTCCGTGGCCTTGTGCCCGGGAATCAACTTCTCCCGGCCGAGATACTGCCGCACCTCTTCGACCCAATACCCCGTTCGATCCGGCACATGTTCTCGCGGAACCGCCGGATCGACGCTGCTCTGCGGCGCCTTGGCCAGCGCCGGCGCCACCGGTTCTACCCTAGCCGCATCGAATGCCGCCTGCGTAATAAACCTCTCCTCGAGCATCTGCTTCAGCACGATGTTGCGCCGCGCCGTGGCGTTCTCAAGGCTGTAGAAGGGCTGGTTGCGCGCCGGCAGCCGCGCAAGACCCGCGAGAAGCGCGCACTGGGCCAGCGTCAGGTCGCGGCAGCTCTTCCCGAAATACTGCTGCGACGCCGACTCCACGCCGTATGCGCTGATGCCGAGAAAGATCTGGTTCAGATAAAGCTCCAGGATCTCGTCCTTGGTGAATTCGCGCTCGAGCTGGATCGCAATCAGCGCCTCGTTAAGCTTGCGCTGCAGCGAACGCTCGACGGACACCCCCGTCTGCTCGATGTTGCGAACAAGCTGTTGCGTGATCGTGCTGCCGCCGCGGATGTTGCCGTGCGCACGATGTACAGAAGCGATTTCGCGATGGCGTCGGGCCGCACGCCGCGGTGGTCGTAGAACCA
>JAVEWL010000546.1:0-4139 GCA_034004565.1 FCB group bacterium
GCGCTTCAGGCGCGCGGGGTCAATGTGGTGTTTACCGGGAAGTTTGCGCCGAATGCGCCCGTGGTGAGCGGTCCTGCGACGTCGAATGTGGGAAAACCGGTGTGGACGTGGGAATCGGGCGGCGGCGGCGGGACGGGTACGTATCGCTATCAGTTGGATGGCGAGGCGGGCGTGTGGATGACGACGGCGGGGACGAGTTTCACGCCGAGCGCTGCGCTGCCGGTGGGAATGCACACGCTTTACGTGCAGGAGCGGAATGCGGCAGGGCTTTGGTCGGCGCCGGGTAGTAAGGCGGTCGAGGTTTTGACGGCGCCGTCGCTGGTGACTAACGGCAGCTTTGAGTCGGGCGTCGATCCGGGGGCTTATTTGAAGCTCAATGCGGGATCGACGGCACTGGACGGGTGGACGGTCGGCGGGGCGGGTGTGTATTACGTGGGGAGTTATTACCAGGCCGGGCAGGGAGCGCGCTGCATTAAGTTGACGCAGCAGAAACCGGGCTGGATTGCGCAGGCGATTCCGACCACGCCGGGTCAGACATATCGGGTGACGTTCCTGATGGCGGGGGATCCATTCCCTTACTTGACGCCTGAGCAGAAGATTAAGACGCTGGAGTTGAGCGCGTCGGCGGGCGGGGCGTTGGTTGGGTCGCAGCAGTTTACGTTCGATACGACGGGCAAGAGCGTTCGCAACATGGGATGGGATGCTCGGAGCTGGGAGTTTACCGCGACATCGACGGAGACGGTGCTGCGCATTGGGAGCGTGTCGCCGGGGCCGTATGGGCCTTGCGTGGACAATGTGGTGGTGACGGTGGTGGAGTGATGTGAGGAGCCTCTCATAAGACCCATGAGAAGCATGGGAGTTATGGGAGCTATGAAGAGCTGCTTTTATTTTATGGGGGTTGCGTGGGGGCTGCTGGTGACTTGCCCTTGGGGATCGATCAGGTTGATGTAGTAGACGCTGGTGCTTTCGGGCAGTGTGGCCTTGACGGTTTGGGTGGCGGGTTCGAGGGTGGCGGGCTGGGACTGCCAGTTGCGGTCCTGCCATTTGCCGCTGTCTTGGGTGTAGAGGAGTTCGGCGCTGGCGATGGAGGCGGCGGCGGTGTAGTGGACCGTGACCTCCTGAGCGGCCTGGGTTGGGGATTCAACGACCGGTAGACCCTCTCCGCCTTTGAGAATGTGGTTGGCGAATGCGTGTATTTCTTCGGGGTTTTCCCCGGCACCGCCGTGGCCGTGGGGCATGCGAACGCGCAGGGCGAGGGTGGCGGACCTCTTTGTGAGGCGATAGGATTTCTGCCAGGAGTCCATGGGGTAGGCGAAATCATTGGTGCCGTTTACCCAGAGGAAGGGCATGGCGGCTTCGGGGAGGTATACGGCGGGGTCCCAGAGGGATAGCCAGCGTTGGGCTTTTTCGGGCCCCATCTTTTCAAAGTCGCCCAGCCACGCGGAGTTGTCACCGAGGTGGCCGCAGCCGTATACGGGGACGGCGCATTTGAAGCGGTTGTCGACGGAGGCGGCGATGCAGGTCAGGTAGCCACCCCATGAGATGCCGGTGATGCCGGTGCGCTCGGAGTCGACTTCGGGGAAGCTGCGAACGAGGGAATGCGCGAGCAGGACGTCGGCTACGGCGTGGTAGGTCCATTGGTCTTCGACGGGACTGTCGACGTTTTCGAAATCGCCCCAGCCGGCGGGGCCGCCGTGTTCGTGGCGGGTCCAGTTGGCGTAGGTGCCTTTGGGGACGCAGCCGCAGGTGTCCATGGCGATGGCGGCATAGCCTCGGCTGTTCCAGAGGCGGACCCATTCGGCGAAGGCGGTTCCTCCGCCGCCGTGGACCAGGACCATCGCGGGCAGCCTCTCTCCTTCCTTGTGTTCCGGCGCGCCGTACCAGGCGAAGACGCGCGTGGGTTGGCCTTTGTATGCGGGGCCGTCGTAGAAGAGGGCGCTGACGCCGGGTTCGTTGAAATCAGGTGCGGGGTGGGATTGTGGCGCGGCGCTGAGGGTGCTCAAATTCCAGGGGGCGGCGGTAGCGTAGCCGGCATGGAGTGCGAAAGAGAGGATAACGCAGAAGCCGATTCGCGCAGGGCCCATTTCGTTATTGCCTTTGCCTAGTGGGCGGTTGGGGATTCGGGGTTGTTTTCGCAATGGGCGCAGGTGTAGTTGAACAGGGGTCTGGGCGCTCCGAAGCCTTCGGAGTAGGTGCGTGTGGCTACGCCGCAGCGAGGGCATCTTGCGGGGACCAGGGCACCGAAGATGCGTGGCAGAAGGTATGCGCCGCAGTAGCCTCCGAGGACGAGTGGAAGCACGGAGAATAGAATCATGGCTGTTGTTAGGCTTTTCACTGGATTGTAATAGTAGATTTGTATAATGACTGAAAAGAATCTGACAAGATAAGCTCCGGCCAGCGCTCCGACGATAGCCAACAACAGCGTTATAAACTTATGCGTCCGGATAGGCATGTGCCTTCGGGCCTCCCATTTCACCCTTTTCGCTATCGGCGATGCGCGTTGATTCTGGGCTAGGGTAAGGTACCTGTTCCCTGCACTTCAAGCTGTGAGTGAGGTGAAGAGAAGATCGATTACGAGTACGATTACGATGACGAGTACGAACGGGGATCGATTACGAGCACGAGTACGAGCACGAGCACGAAGGGGATTGTTATGGCTAGGATATCTCGGCGGGGGTTTCTTGGTGGGGCGATGTTGGGCGTGGCTGCTGGGCTGGCGGGGGGACGGCTGGCTTGGGGTGAGGGGCGGCCCAATATCCTCTTCATCTTCAGTGACGATCATGCGCAGCAGGCTATTGGGGCGTACGGGTCGAAGATTAACCGGACGCCGCATATTGATCGGATTGCGCGTGATGGGGTGATCTTTGAGAACAATATGTGCGGGAATTCGATCTGCGGGCCGAGCCGCGCGACGGTGTTGACGGGGAAGCACAGTCATGTGAATGGGTTTCGGCAGAATGGGGATCGGTTTGATGGGAGCCAGGTGACGTTTCCGAAGTTGCTGCAGGGGGCGGGGTATCAGACGGCGTTGATTGGGAAATGGCACTTGGGGTCGGAGCCTACGGGGTTTAATCATTGGGATATCCTGCCGGGACAGGGGAACTATTATAACCCGGACTTCGTGGATGCGAAGGGGAAGCGGCGGGTCGAGGGGTATGTGACGGATGTTATCGCGGATTTGTCGCTGGAGTGGTTGGAGTCGGGGCGGGATAAGAGTAAGCCGTTCCTGTTGATGTGCCAGCACAAGGCGCCGCACCGGAACTGGTCGCCGGGGCCGAAGCATCTGACGCTGTACGACGATGTGACGATTCCGGAGCCGCCGACGTTGTTTGACGATTATGCGCACCGGGCGCCGGTACTGAAGGAGAATGAGGCGACGATTGCGGGGCATTTGATGTTCGAGTATGACCTGAAGATGCCGGGGTTGGGGATTCCGGATGCGAAGGGGAAGGATTTGAAGAACAATGAGTACGCGCGGATGACGCCGGAGCAGAAGGCGTTGTGGGATGCGGCGTACGGTCCGAAGAATGAGGCGTTCTTGAAGGAACGGCCTGAGGGGGATGCGCTGGTGCGGTGGAAGTATCAGCGGTATATCAAGGATTACCTGCGGTGCATTGCGTCGGTGGATGACAATGTGGGGCGGGTGCTGGATTACCTGGACGAGAAGGGGCTGGCGGAGAATACGCTGGTGGTGTATGGGTCGGACCAGGGGTTTTATCTGGGCGAGCATGGGATCTACGACAAGCGGTGGATGTATCGGGAGTCGCTGGCGATGCCGCTGATGGCGCGTTGGCCGGGGGTGGTGCGGGGGTATACGCGGGTCGATTTGTTGACACAGAATATTGATTATGCGCCGACGTTTCTGGAGGCGGCGGGGGTGGCTGCGCCGGCGGAGATGCAGGGGCGGAGCCTGGTGCCGTTGATGCGCGGCGAGAAGCCTGAGGATTGGCGCGAGGCGGTGTACTACCACTATTACGAGAAGGGGGTGCATCACGTCGCGCCGCACGAGGGGGTGCGGTCGAAGCGGTATAAGTTGATTCACTATTACGAGGTGGACCAGTGGGAGTTGTTTGATTTGGAGATGGATCGGCAGGAGATGTGGAGCGTTTACGACGATGCGGGGTATGGGGAAGTCGTGG
>JAVEWL010000547.1:0-4138 GCA_034004565.1 FCB group bacterium
GTTGACGCGCCATGAGCGATAAGAAAAAACACGGTCTCCTATTGCGCCTTGTCACCGCGTCGGTGTTGCTGCCGACGGTGTTCGTGCTGATCTGGGTGCCCAGTCTCCATTGGGGTTTTTCCATTTTCGTCGCGGCGCTGGCGGCCGTCGGCCTCTACGAGTTCTACGCGCTCGTGCGACGCGCCGGCTACTCCCCCGAGACCATCGGCGGCATCCTGGGCGGAACCGTGGTCGCCCTCAGCGGTCATTTCGGCAGCGTATTCCTCACCACCGGCCTGCTTTATGGCGCGGCCCTGATGGTGTCGGCCCTGCATATCGTCCGCGGGCAGCGCTCGGTCGCCGGCCTCGCCGCCTCGGCCTTCGGCGTGTTCTACGTCGGCTGGTTCGGCGCGCATCTCAGCCTGCTCCGCAGTTCGGTCAACGGCCCCGGACTCGTCACCACGCTGTTCGTCATCGTGGTCCTGACCGATACCGCCGCCTACTTCGTCGGCTCGCGCTTCGGCAAGCACAAGATGGCACCCGCCATCAGCCCCAACAAAAGCTGGGAAGGCGCACTGGGCGGCGTGGCATTCTCCATACTGGGCATGATGATTGTCTATTGGCTGCGTCAGCGCTGGGGCTGGACCGCCCTGCCCGATTGGAGCATCTATCGCTGCCTGGTCGCGGGGTTGGCCCTCTCGGCCGCGGCGCAGATCGGCGATTTCGCGGAGTCGGCGCTCAAGCGCGACGCCGGCGTTAAGGACTCTGGCGCCATCTTCCCCGGACACGGCGGCGTGCTTGATCGCTGCGACGGTTTCCTCTATGCCGCGCCGTTTCTGTACTATATCGCGTTGACGTGGATTACGATTCCCTGAGAGGTTTGAACATATGTACGAGGAAGAAGCCCTTCACCTGAAAGACTTCGCCGATCGCCTGGCCGGACTGCGCAAGGCCTTGAACGTCGAGGTGCTCAAGGGGCAGGTTGCGCAACTCGAAGGCGAAATGGCCGAGCAGGGATTCTGGGACGATCCCGATTCCGCGCAGAAGGTCATTCAACGCCTCAAGGGCATCAAGACGGTCATCGCCGCGCCCGAGGAACTACACCGCGAGATCGAAGACGCCGCCGTATTCGTCGAGCTCGCACAGGGCGAAGCGGACGAGAGCCTGGGCGACGAGTTGAAATCGCTGGCCGCGTCGATTGAAGAAAAGCTGCGCAAACTCGAGATAACCAGCCTCTTCAGCGACCCGCGCGATCCCAAGAACGCCATTGTGAACATCCACCCCGGCGCGGGCGGCACCGAATCCTGCGACTGGGCCGAAATGCTCTACCGCATGATCTCGCGCTACTGCGAACGCAGCGACTACGTCGTCGACCTCGTCGATTATCAGCCCGGCGAAGAAGCCGGCATCAAGAGCGTCACCCTGCGCGTGCAAGGGCCCTTCGCCTATGGGCACCTGAAGTCCGAGACGGGCGTGCATCGCCTCGTGCGCATCTCGCCTTTCGACGCCGCCAAGCGACGCCACACGTCCTTTTCAGCGATCGAGGTCCTCCCCGAAGTCGACGAAGACATTCCCATCGAGGTGCGTGAGGAAGACCTCAAGATGGACGTATTCCGCTCCAGCGGCCCCGGCGGACAAAAGGTAAATAAGACCAGCTCCGCGGTCCGGCTTACGCACATTCCGTCCGGAATCGTGGTGGCTTGCCAGATCGAGCGTTCGCAGCACCGCAACCGTGCCACGGCCCTGCAACTCATCAAGGCCAAGCTGTACGACATCGAGATGCGCAAGCAGGAGGCTGAACGCGCCGCGCATCGTGAAACCCAGGGCGACGTGGCCTGGGGCAACCAGATCCGCAGCTACGTCCTCGCGCCGTACCAGCTCGTGAAGGACCTGCGGACCAACACCGAAACCGGCAACGTCGACCGAGTATTGGACGGCGACATCGACCAGTTCGTCGAAGCCTACCTGAGATGGCAACTCGAGAACCGGGCACAAAATTAGGCGGCGGAACAACACACAGGGCGGGATTCAGGGATCATAACTCTCATAACTCCCATGACTCCCATACTTCCCATAGGGGCAGCGGCTGAACTTTCCACGAGGAACGGAGCAAGAGCGATGGACGAGACACACCATTCCATGGAGCAGGACCTGATCGCGAATCGCATCGCGAAGCTTGAGCGCATGCGCGCGCGCGGCGATGAGCCGTTCAAGTACAACTTCGATCGCTCCTGCACCATTGCGGAAGCGCGCCAGGCCTACGAAGACGCCGACGCCGCGACCGAGGACAAGGAGCAGATCCAGATTCCGGTGCGTCTCGCGGGCCGCATGACCTCCTACCGCAGCCACGGCAAGACCAGCTTCGCGGATCTGCGCGACGAAGGCGCGCGCATCCAGGTCTACCTCAGCAAGAAGACGCTCGGCGACGAATCCTTCGACTTCCTGGACGATGTGGATATCGGCGATTTCCTCGGCGTCTGGGGCCACGTGAAGCGCACCCGCACCGGCGAGATCACCGTCTTCGCCGAAGGCTACGAAATGCTCACGAAATCGCTGCGCCCGCTGCCCGAAAAGTACCACGGCCTCACCGACGTCGAAACCCGATACCGTCAGCGCTACCTCGACCTCGTCGCGAACCCGGAGATCCTCGAGAAGTTCAAGAAGCGCATCACGATCATTCAATCCCTGCGCGACATCCTGACGCGCCGCGGCTTCATCGAAGTCGAGACGCCGATGCTCCACCCCATCGCCGGCGGCGCCACGGCGAGGCCCTTCATCACGCACCACAACGCGCTCGACCGCGAACTCTTCATGCGAATCGCGCCGGAGCTCTACCTGAAGCGCCTCATTGTCGGCGGTTTTGAGAAGATTTTCGAGATCAATCGCTCGTTCCGCAACGAGGGCATCGACACCACGCACAATCCCGAATTCACCATGCTGGAACTTTACGAGGCCTACCAGGATTACATGGGACTGATGGACGAGACGGAAGAGGTGCTCGTCGAGGTCATCGAGCGAGTGACCGGCGGGACGGCGTTCCCGTACGACGGCAACGAACTCGAAGCCGCCCGGCCCTGGAAGCGCATCGCGCTGTTCGAGGCCGTGCGCCAGTATGCGAAGGTCGACCTGGAGTCGACCCGCGACCGCACCGAGGCCGCAGCCCGCGCCAAGAGCGTGGGCGTGGATGTGGACCCGACGATGGGCTACGGAAAGATTGTGGATGAGGTCATGAAAGAGCGCGTACGGCCGAACCTGATTCAGCCGACGTTCCTTTACGACTACCCGATCGAGATTTCGCCGCTCGCCAAGCGCAAGCGCGGCAACCCGGCCCTCACCGAGCGATTCCAGGTTTTCATGGGCGGCCTCGAAGTCACGAACGCCTTTTCGGAATTGAACGACCCCATCGACCAGCGCGGCCGCTTCATGGATCAGCTCAAGCAGCGCGAGCAGGGCGACGAGGAAGCGCAGCACCTGGACGAGGATTTTGTAACGGCCCTCGAGGTCGGCATGCCGCCCACCGCGGGACTGGGTATCGGCATCGATCGTCTCGCGATGCTCCTGACGGATTCGCCGTCCATTCGCGAAGTCATTCTTTTCCCGCAGCTTCGGTCCACGTAAGGGCAGACAGGACAGGACATGCGATTTGAAGCCTTCGTAGCGCAGCGCTACCTTCGCAGCAAGCGGCGAAACCGCTTCGTGAGCCTCATCACCGTAATCTCGATCGCGGGGGTGAGCGTCGGCGTAACTGCGCTCATCGTGGTGCTCAGCGTCATGACCGGCTTCGATATCGCCCTGCAAGCCGCCATCATCGGCAACCGCGCCCATATCGTCATTCAAGATCCCGCCGGCAGCATTATGAACCACGAGGAAATCCAACAGCGCCTCGTCCGCGATTTCCCCGGGGTGGTCGCCGCGGCCCCGATGATCCAGGTGGAAGCCTTGATTGAAACCGAGGCAACCCTCATGGGTAAACGCAGCACCGGCGGCCTCGTGCTGGGCGTCGACCCCGAGGAAGAAAGCAAAGTGACCCTGCTTTCCGAAAACCTCGAGCAGAGCCGCGGCCGCCCCTCGGCCCGAGGCACGCTCCCCACGTACAAGGAGATCGTGCTCGGGTACCTGCTGGCGGACCGCCTGGGCGTCGGCGTCGGCGACCGCATCA
>JAVEWL010000548.1:0-4137 GCA_034004565.1 FCB group bacterium
GTATCAGGCTTCTTTGAGGGCGGTGGCAATGGTGTCTTTCATCTTCTGCAACCCCGTGCGTGCGACTTCTTTGGGGTCTTGCTTCCAGTGTTCGCGGTTGAAGAGCTCGAGCGACAGCGGCCCGGTGTAGTTGATGTCGCGCAGGTTGCGCAGCATGGGCTGGAGCGGAAGGATGCCGTCGCCGGGGTAAATGCGGTGCTCGTCGGCGAGTTGTTCGCGGGGCGTTTCCGGGCCGACGTCGTTGAAGTGGAAGACGGCGATGAGCTTGCCGTTGATGTGGCGGATGCCTTCGAATCCGGAGCCGCCACGGTAGAGGTGGAAGGTGTCGGGGATGATCATGGCGCCGGCTTCGTCGGAGTCAATGGCCATGGCGACGGCCTGGCCGAGGCGGTAGACGCTCTTGAAGAACCCGACGAACTCGACGGCGGGAATGATGTTGTATTCTTCGCGGCCAATCTTCAGGAGGTCCTTGTAGCGCGCCGCGCCCCACTTGAGGTCGAAATTCTCGACGTCGGACGGCGGAATGGCGGCGGCGTGGCGGGAACCGACGTCGCTCATGCGGCGCATGCGTTCGCGGGTCTCGGGCAAGCCGGCGTCCCAGGCTTCCTGGGTGGGCGGGAGGGCGCTCCAAAGGCCGATGACGTTGATGACGTACAGCCCACGCTCCTTGATCTTCGCGCCGAGTTCTTTGAGATTCCCGCCGGCCTTCTCGTGGTCTTCAAGCTCGTTGATCCAGAGTTCGAGGGCATCGAAGCCGGCTTCGGCCGCGGCGTCGATCTTGACGTCGAGGGTCGAGGGACGAATCGTGCTGGTGTTGAGGCACAGCGGCCAGGGGCTGAGGCCGCCCTGGTACATCTTCGGTGCGGCGGCTTCCTGCGCCTGCACGGCCGGGGCCGCCAGCGCGGCTACGCCCAGTCCGGACCCGACTTTTAGAAATCCACGACGGCTAACGGCATCGGCCATGGTGCTCATGCTCCTCTATTCGCAATCCCGGTAAGATTCAATTCCGACACGGTTCGATTAGTCTAGAGGTTTGACCCTTTCGGAGCAACCCTCGTTTCAGGCTCTGGAACTTCCGGCGCGGTTGGTCTAGTATTCTGTCGGTGAACGGTCAGCTTTCCGGCTACGACGAAAGGACCCCCGATGAGCAGATTGCTTCCTTTTTCATTAATCCTCCTGCTGGCATCGTCCGGCTGCACGAACTTCCATGCATTTCCGTCGGCGGTCGCTCCGCCGGTCGTCACCACCGCGCCGCCCGCGGCACCGGCCGTAACCGTTCCGCGTCCGGCCACGGTGCAGGATCTGGCCGCGGGGATCGTGGAGGCGTTGGCGCGTGGCGACGTCGCGCAGGCGCGGCAGTACTACCTCAGCGATGCGGAGTTTGATTCGCTGTTCATGTGGTCCGGAGCCGATCCGCGTCCCGAGCGCAATGAGTTGATTGACGCGGCGTTGCAGGACGCCGTGCCGGCGCTGAGCGGCGCCACGTTCAAGGGAATCGCGGGCGCGCTGCCCAAGGCGATCGATTTTCCGCAGGGCCGCCAGATTGGCAACCTGTTGCTGGAACGTCCGACGTCGGCGCTCGATGCGGTGCCGGCGGTGGTGGATGTCAACGGACAGCAGCGCGTGGTCCGGCTCGAGGGGCCGATCCTGGTGAACAATTACTGGCGGCTGTTCCCGCCGACGCTTGCGGTGCGGTAGGACGCTTGCGGGGTGAAATGAGAAAGGCCCCGTCGCCAAAACAACGGCGACGGGGCCTTTGGGTTGGGTTAGGGGGTGTAGACGTTGTTGACCTTGACGATCAGGGTCGGACCGCCGGCGGGGCTGGATCCGAGGATGACGCAGCCGCCGTCGCCGGTGAGCACGAAGTCCTTGCCTCGGCAGCTTGTGAGGTTCTCCATTTTGAAGTTCCACAGCAGGCCGCCGTTGGAGTTGTACTTCGACAGGGTGAGCTTTCCGCTCATTTGGCCGACGGCGAGCAGTTCCCCGTCGGGCGTTTCCTTCAGGCAGTGAACGTCCGCGGCCGTGTTGGCGGAAGAGTAGGTGCAGGCCCAGACCGGGTTGCCGGTGCTGGTGTACTTGGCCATGAAGGGACCGTGGTTCAGCGCCTTGGTAAGGGAGTTCCAACGGTCGCCCGCGATGACATAGCCGCCGTCGGAGGTCTCGGTGACGCAGTAGGCGTCGGCGCCGTGGTCGCCCAGGACATCCTGGTAGGCCTGATGCCACACGAGGTTGCCGCTGCTGTTCAGCTTGATGAGCAGGGCGCCGTAGCCGCTCGGGAAGCCGTTTTCGCTGTAGCCCGCGAGGATGTAACCGCCGTCCGAGGTCTGCTGGCCGTCGAGGATCTGCTGATCGTAGGTGCGGTTGTTGTCGTTGATGACCTTGCCGAACTGCATGACGCCGGAGGAATTGGCCTTGTAGATGCTGGCGAGATCGTAGCCGCCACAGTAGGAGCTGCCGAAGGCCACATAGCCGCCGTCTGAGGTCATATCGAGTGCGCCGGGAACCGTTTCCGAGCAGAAGTTGCCGGGGCTGTAAGGGTTAAGCGGGGCATACACGGTTGAAGAGCTCACGAGTCCCGCGGCGGTCAGTTTGACAAAGACATACGACCGGTCGGGGAACCCGTCGTTGTAGCTGTGACCCGAACCGAGCATGAGGAAACCGCCGTCGGCGGTCGGCTGGATGTCGCTGGAGACGTGGCGCCAGAGCTCGGCATTGTTGGGCGCGAGATTGCTGTAGGTATACTCCCAGGTCTTCTGCCCGAGGGCGTTCAGCTTGAGCGCGTACATACTGTAAAGCGTGTCGCCGCCGCTGACGACGTAGCCGCCGTCCTGGGCCTGGGCGATGCCCTGTCCCCAGACGCCAGCGCCGGCCGGCTGATAGTGCCATGCGACTTCGGGCACGGTGCCGAGGGAGATGACCAGGCTCACCGCCGCGCCGCTGGAGGCGCTGGCGCCGGCCGCGGGGTTCTGGCTGATGACGCAGCCTACGGCAACGGTTTCGCTGGCTTGCGTGGTGATCTGGCCAACCACCAGCTTGGCGGCGAGGATGTCGGTTGTGGCGGCCGCCTGGGTCTTACCGACGACGCTGGGTACGGTCACGGTTGCGGGGCACCCCGCAAAAGCCAGGCACAGCAACACCATACAAACGAGCGCAATTCTTGATTTGGGCATGAAACAGGACTCCTTCCTCTCCGCCTTTTTCCCCTGACCCACATGAGCCTCGCCCCCTTCTGAGGCTGGGGCGGTATCGTATGAGATGCAAGACAACGGTGTCAATTATGTGCTAGTGGAAGATTCCGCCTCTTGCTGGGGCCAAATCGGGGGCTTCGTTTTCGGGTGGCACCTTCAAGCCGCGTGACGAAGGAGCGTGGCTTGTGGGTGGGGCGAGGGAGATACGTTGGCTTTGGTGTTAGCCCTTACCCCGCCCCTCTCCCAGGGGGAGAGGGAGGAAGACACCCGGAAGAGGATTGTTGAAGTTTTTCGAAGAGGGTACTTGACAGGGGGGCGAAATTGTGTCACAATTAGGGTACAGTTACACTAAATTGGAGGGTGGCGGATGCACATCCACATATCGCTTGATGACGGCGTTCCCATCTACCGTCAGATCGTGAATCAGATTAAGTACCAGGTGGCGGCGGGCCAGTTGCTGCCGGATGAGGAGCTTCCGCCTATCCGCACACTGGCCGAGCAGTTGCTGGTTACGCCCAATACGATCGTGAGGGCGTACGGCGAGCTGGAAAGAGACAACGTCGTGCGGAAGCGGCGCGGGGCGGGGACGTATATCGCGGGGGGCGGTTCGCCGCTGGCGCGGGAGGAGCGGCGGCGCATTCTTGCGGGGCGCGCGGACCAGTTGCTGGCGGAGGCGCGGCAGATGAACTTTGGCTTGAACGACATTCTGGACTTGCTGCGAGAACGGGACTCGGCGCTGGGGGTTGAGGCGTCCAAGGAGGCGGCACATGGTTAACCGGGATGAGATGGTGGTTCGGATCGAGGGTCTTTCGCGGCGGTTCGGGCGCAAGGTGGCGCTGGATGGGGCCTCGCAGGAGGTACCGCGCGGGTGCGTCTATGCACTGGTGGGCTCGAACGGGCCGGGCAAGACGACGCTGCTGCGGCACATCCTGGGACTGCGTAAGGCGCA
>JAVEWL010000549.1:0-4134 GCA_034004565.1 FCB group bacterium
CATATCGCCACCTTCCGCCAGCTTAATCTTGCTCGTACTCGATCTCTTTCGTACTCGTACTCGTACTCGTTATCGGATTCAAGAGCAGAGGAATCGATTACGAGTACGATTACGAGAACGAGCACGATATCGATTACGAGCACGATTACGAGCACGAGCATGATAAGAACAAACCCGCTACCATGCCCAGAACTTCGCCCTACTGCAAAAAGACGCCGCGGAACCGGTTAGCCCCAGACTCCGCGGCACCCCATACACAATCGCATCAACGACCGGTTCTAATCAAATCTCCAATATGCACAGAACGTCGCCAACAGCAATGTCTTCGCCCTCTTCAACCAGTTTCTCCAGCAGGATTCCCGATTTGGGCGCGGGGATGCTGAAGGCGGCCTTGTCGGTCGTCATTTCGACCAGGTCGTCCGACTCGGCGACCTCATCGCCCTCCTCCACCAGCCAGTACGACACCGTCGCCTCGCTGGCGGCCTCATCTCCCAGGTCAGGCAACTTCACTTCATACCTCATGCAGATGCTCTCCGTTGCGCGCGCACGCGTTCCAGTGCAAAGGGCGCGTCCATCATCTCATCCGACCGATAGGAACTCCTGACAAACGGCCCCGCCACGGCAAACCGAAAGCCGAGGTCGTACGCCAACTGCTGGTACTGCTCAAATCGCTCGGGCCGAACAAACTCTTCCACCGCCCGCTGTTTTTTCGTCGGGCGTAAATACTGTCCAATGCTCACCGCGTCGCAACCGGCCGCTAGCAGGTCCTCGAAGGTCTGCCGCACTTCGGCTTCCGTTTCGCCATGCCCAACCATCAAGGCCGTCTTCACGATGGGCCGCGCCGAATACCGGGCCGCCGTTTCCAGCACGCTCAAGCCCAGGCTGTACGCGTATCGCGGACCGCGCAGCGCCGGATAAAGCCGCTCCACGGTCTCAATGTTGTGTCCGAATACTTCCGGCATCGCCGCCAGCACCGTCTCGATTGCCGCGCGGTCGCCCAGAAAGTCTGGCGTCAGCACTTCGATGGACGTACGCGGGTTCATCGTCCGAATCGCCGTCACGGTCCGCGCAATGTGCTCCGCGCCACCGTCCGGCAGATCGTCGCGCGTGACCGACGTCACCACCACGTGCCGCAGGCCCATCTGTTTCACGGCTTCCGCCGCGTGCCGCGGTTCCTCGGCGTCCAGACCCTCGGGTTTACCGCTCGGCACCGAACAATACCGGCAATTCCGCGTGCAAGTATTCCCCAGCACCATCAACGTGGCTGTCCGGCGTTGCCAGCACTCGGCCATATTCGGACACCGCGCACTCTGGCACACCGTATGGAGCTGAAGGCCTTCCATCAGTTTCTTCGTATATTCGACATCGTCGCCGGAGGCCCAGTTTCGCCGGACCCACTCGGGAAATTGCATCTTCATTTCGAACACCTTGCGCCCTCGGTTCGTCGTCGGGCGCGGCATACGCCGGAACCGCAAAAACAAACGGAATCCCAAGCGCGGCAGACATCAGAGTGCGGCGCAATTATAGCAGGGTAAGGGGGTTGGTTGGAAGTCTCATGATATTCCCCCGTCCGTGAACTCCCTTACATCTCCTCCCACCGCTTCTATCCTTCAAATCCACTTAGTCCACGTCGTCCGGCAAGTCCACCCCTTATTTCCGGCAAATACAACAAACCTTTCATAATCAATGGCTTACGGTTCTGTAAACCAGCGCACAAACATTGACTTCCGGGCACATTCGTGCTAATTTTCAGCTTGGGCAGCGCCTAAGTTGGCCCATTCAACACACCGTTGGCGGAATAAACTGTTGCGGGACCGCCTGCGCATGAATGGGAACCGGGCTCTGGAGCGGACTTCTGACCTGAAATGCCGGTGCCACTCAACGTCTTGGCGAGCGCCCTGCAACCTTTCGCATTCCGTGCTTTGATACCGGCGGCGCGAGAGGTTAAACTGAAGCGTCTTTTTACAGCTTTTACTTTCTGCCGATTTCCGCTCGTAGCGGAAATTGCCAACCGAGAGGGGTACGTCTAGCTGTGGCTAACGACAAGGACCGCAAAGACCACCGTCAGGGACAGGGGGCTTCTCAAAGGCCGAGCGGGCCGCCAACCGGCCGCGATCAGGCTGCGAACACGGCCGAAGAAGAAGCGAATCGGCGGCGTGGAGGCCTGTTTCAGCGCTTTGGGGCACGTTTTCAGGAAGCGATCGAAACCAACCGCGGTCCCGGCGACGACGACGATCTGGCCGAGCCCGTTGCCCAGCCGGTAGCCGCCGCGCGTCCTGTCCAGCCGTCCTTCCAAAATCGACAGACGGAGGAAGCCGCCCCCCGCAGCGCGCCCCGTCCGGAGCCCCGAATGTCCGCGAAAACCGTTATCCCCGAAGGTGTTATCATCAGCGGCTCCCTGACAAGCAGTTCCGATACGGAAGTTTCTGGTAAAATCGAAGGCGACGTGGTCGTGGAAGGCCGGCTGCTCCTCGGCACGTCCGCGCTCATTTCCGGCAACGTTAAGGCAACGGTCTGCCGGGTCGACGGCATGGTCGACGGCAAAGTGGAATGTACACAGGACTTGGATATCGGCGAGTCCGGACGCCTCACTGCCGATGCCATAGCGGCGAACAAGATCGTGTTGGCCGGGCAGGTCACGGGGCACGTGAGCACGGGCGGGACCTTGCGGCTTTTGCCGACCGCCCGGATCGCGGGAGATATTCGGGCTCGTTCGATTGTTATAGAAGAAGGAGCCTTCTTCAACGGGAAGTGCATTATGCGCCCGTCCGGTGAAAGCAAGCCGGTTCCCGTTGGAGAGAAGAAGGAGCAACCCCGGAGCTAGAACGTACAGATGATAATTGACCCGATGTATATCCTGTTCATGATTCCGCCGCTGCTGCTTTCCCTGTATGCGTCGTGGAAGGTCAAACATACCTTCGCGAAGTATTCCGAGGTCGGCACGCGTTCGGGCCTGACCGGCGCCGAGGCGGCCGCGCGTGTCCTTAGTGATTCCGGCATCGCCGTCACGGGGAATGTCGAAGGCTATCCGAAGGCGCAAGCCTGTTCCATTGAGGCTACGCACGGATACCTGAGCGATCACTACGACCCGAGCGCGCAGGCCTTGCGCTTGTCCGAACCCGTGTTCGGCGGGCGGAGCGTTGCCGCGCTGGGTGTGGCGGCGCACGAGGCCGGCCATGCTATCCAGCACGCACAGGGCTATAAGCCGCTGGCGTTGCGCAGTCTCGTTGTGCCCATTACGGGCATCGGCAGCAACCTCGCGTGGCCGATTTTCTTCATTGGCCTGATTCTGAACAGCATGCCGCTGGGCGGCATTTTGCAGCAGGTCGGCATCGCGATGTTCAGCTTCGTCGTGCTGTTCACGCTCGTGACACTGCCGGTCGAGTTCAACGCCAGCAAGCGCGCACTCCTTGCCTTGTCGAACGGTGGCTACCTGACACAGGACGAGATGTTCGGTGCCCGGAAAGTGCTGAATGCGGCGGCCATGACCTACGTGGCGGCCGCGGCCAGCGCGGTGATGACGCTGGTATATATGCTCCTGCGGAGCCGCGACTGATGGCTGACCTGGACATACTGAAGTAACTCACCTTGCGGCCGGCGGCCCGATGGGGCCGCCGGCCGCTTCTCATTTTAACGGACGACACAAAGGCAGGAAGTACAATGCAGTTTTGGGCAGGGTGGATGGTGGCGGTGGCGCTGCTCGGGCTGGTGGAGCCCGACGGCGATGTCGTGCGGTTGCGGCTCGAGGCATCGGCGCCGGGCAAAGGCTCCGAAGGCCGCATGGCGGCCATCGAAAAAGCCAAGCAGGAAGCGGTGCTGCAAGTGGTAAAGAGCGTGACCGCGTCCGATGACATTCTCAAATTCCGGCCCATCCTCGACAACGCATCCGACTATGTGCGGTCGTATCACGTCCTCGAACAAACGCGGAAAGACGACATCACCGAGCTTAAGCTCGAAGCTTTCGTCATGGAAAAAAAGTTGAAACGCGACTTGGCCGACCTCGTTCTCCCCTTGTTCCCGAGGCCGCCTCGCGTGGTCGGCGCGAGCGTGGCGGAGGGCGCGGAACACCGGTCCGCGTCCGCCGAAGCCATCGAAGCGTGCATCGCACAGACCCTGACCGAGTCTGGTCTGGAC
>JAVEWL010000024.1:0-19844 GCA_034004565.1 FCB group bacterium
GGTGTTGCACCCGACCTTTCCCGAAAACGAATTCCAGTTGCTCAAGCAGCAGCGCACGGTGAACCTGTCTATAAGCGAGGAAGACCCCAACTACCTCGCCGAGCGTGAACTGCGCCGCGCCGTCTACGGCAACCACCCCTACGCGCGCAGCGTCATGGGCGAACTGGCCGACGTCCAGAAGCTCCCGCTCTCCGCCGCCATCGAATGGTGGAAAATCTACGCCCGCCCCGACGCCTCGATCCTCTACGTTGCGGGCGATGTCGACCCAGAGCAGATCTTCGACCTCGCAGCAAAGCAGTTCGGCCAGTGGAAGGCCGACGGCCCCTTGCCCGAACCCAAAGTCGCCGAAATTCCCCCGCACCAGCCCACCCGAATCTTCCTCGTGGACAACCCCGGCGCTGTCCAAAGCCAGATTCGCGTCGGCCAGACCAGCATCACCCGCGGCGACCCCTACTACCATGCCGCCCGCGTCTACAGCCAGATCTACGGCGGTTCCTTCGGCAGCCGCCTGAACGAAGTCATCCGCGTCCAGAAAGGCCTCACCTACGGCGCCGGCGGCGGATTCATGCCCTATCGCTTCTCCGGCACCTTCATGGGTAGCACCTTCACCAAGACACCAACCACCGCCGAAACCGTCCAGGCCCTCGTCGATGTCATCAAGAGCATGCAGACCCAGCCGCCCACCGAGGCCGAGCTCAGTGTCGCCAAGGCCTACCTCGTGGGCAGTTTCCCAAGCCAGTTGGAAACCCCTCAGGACCGCGTGTCTTTCCAATGGACCATCGACTACAACGGCCTGCCGCAGGATTACCTCAACCAGGCGCTCCAGGGCTACCGCAAGACGTCCCCGGAAGACCTCAAGCACATCGCCGACGCCATCGTGAAAGCCGACGAACTCAACGTGGTCGTCGTAGGTGACGCCAAGGCCATCCGCGCCGACCTCGAAAAGATCGCCCCCGTAACCCTCGTCGCCCGCGCCCCCGAAGCCGAAAAGCAGTCCGCACCCGAGGCCCCCGCCGAAACCAGGGGCGAACCCGCCCCGGCCAAGTAGCCTCGCCCGGCGACAGCATCGTTTTTTTGGCACCCCCAAGTCCTGCTTCAGCAGGGCTTGGGGGTGTTGGTTTTGTGGGTGTGGTGGACAAGGTGGACTTGACGGACGATCGCGGGCAGGGAAACCGGCTTTACGCCGGTTCAGGTTTGCATCCGCGTCTTTTTGCGGGATGCAAACCTGAACGGCTCACACCATAAGCATGCGGATTCAATCCTGATCCGGTCTAGGATCGCTTCGTCAGTCGGAGGGTTTCCTCACCATGGCAAGCTTGAGAAGCCCCGTCTCAAGTCATTGATTGGCGCGAACGCGGAGGGCAGTTCGGAAGAGGCGGCGGTAGATCAGAAAGGAATCGCGCAGCTTGTTGAAGTGAGAGCTGGGGTTGCCCTGCTCGTAAATGGTCTCGATGGGCGAGGGCACCACGCGATAACCGCGCCGCACGGCCACGACGAGGATCTCCATTTCCGTTTCGTAGCGGCCGCCCTCGACGGTGGCGACGATGTGCTCGAGGAGACGGCGCGAATGCAGACGATAGCCGGATTGCGTATCCGGAATATTCTGCCCCAGGATCCACCGCGTAAGCGTGCGCGTCAGCACATTCCCAAACCGGCTGCGCCACGGCACCCGTTCCAGCTCGAACTTGCGCGTGCCGATGACAAGGTCGGCGGCTTCCCGCCAAAACGTCTCGTACAGCCCCGGCAACTCGCCCGGCGCGTGCTGCCCGTCGGCGTCGACCACGGCGACGGCGTCTACAGCGGGCAACGCGAGGGCTTCGCGGAAGCCCGCGAGCAGGGCCTGGCCTTTGCCGCGATTCTCGGGGAAGGTGATGATGCGCGCGTCGAGATCGCGCAAGGCTTCCACCGCTCCGTCGGTACTGCCGTCGTCCACGACGATGACGTGGTCCACCCGTTCGAGCAGTCCTTCAATGACGGGGCGCACACGATGACCGGCGTTGAAGCACGGCACCAGCGCCGCGACGCGGCGCCGCACATCCAGGTCCGTCGAATCCAATGGTGGCCCCTTGCCCTGTTTACTTGGCCAAGCGTTCCCGTGCGGCGAGACTGGCGTCGGCCATAAGGCGCGTCAACCGGTCCACCTGCGAAAAGATCTCGTCCACGAGACCGCGCGTCTTCGCGTCCTCCGGCAATTCCAACGCAATCCGGTCCGCCGCCGCCCAAACCGCATGCAGCGGGTCGCTCGCCGTATCCGAAAGCCCCGCGACTTTGCGCAAGACCTCTTCATCGCTTGTCGAACCGTTCAAGCCCGCGCTGGTCACTTCCCGCTCGACCCGGCTGATGCGCAGGGCCGCCTTGACCCACGCGCGCAGCTCATTCTCGTCCACGGGCTTCATCAGGTAGCCATCGGCCCCCGCCTTCATGCCTTCCGCCACACTTTCTTCGTGCATGCGGAGGCCCGAAATGAGCAGAACGGGGATGTGTTGCGTGTTTGGGTCGCTCTTCAAACGCCGGCACACGTCGATACCGTTCAAATCCGGCATCGCCACATCCAGCAAAACCAAATCAAACCGTGGATTCGCACGAACCAAGTCCAACGCCGCTTGGCTCGAGTCCACAGCCACGATATCGTACGCGTCCGCGCCCAACACGGCGCGCAGAATGCGCAGGCTGACGGTGCTATCGTCAACCAACAAAACACTGGGTCTGGGCATTTTGGCTAACCCTTGCCCTTTCTCGCCCTCATTGCCTGGAGGGATTGTAAACGCTTTACCTGCCATAACTATTGACAAATGATACCACATTCCAATGAATCTTGGACATCCGGCAACACCATGCTTTCGCTACTACTAATCAGACGAAACTCGAATATCCATATTCATCGGCTGGAAGGCCGGTAACCTTTTGGGATTTGTGGCGTCTTTCGTGTAGAACGGGGAAGCAACCACGCAAAGGGCGCGATTTCATGACAGATGCTGAGGCGATTCAGGCGGTAATAAGGGGCGACCGGCAGCGCTATGCCGAACTGGTGGAACGTCATCAGGCGATGGTGTACGGCATTGCCTGGAGCCGCCTGGGGGACCGCGACCTGTGCGACGAGGCGGCGCAGGAGACGTTTATCAAGGCGTACCGGTATCTCACGGCGCTGCGCGATCCTTCGCGGTTCCCCGGATGGCTGGCCCGCATTGCGCGCAACGTGAGCACCTCGCTCCTGCGGCGGCGCGTGGCGGAGCGCGAGGGACGCAAGCGTTGGGAGCTCGCGCGACCGGAAGCGGAGGCGACCCAGCCCGAGGGTGAAGCGCCGGTCGGCGAAACGCTTCGGCAGGTGCTGGCGGAAATGCCGACCCAGCACAGGGAGTGTCTCGTGCTCTTCTATCTCGAAGACAAGAGCATCGAGGATTCCGCGCGGGCTCTGGGGATATCCGAGGCTGCGATGAGAACCCGCCTTCATCGCGCCCGTCAAGCCCTTCGAGGACGACTCGAGGAAGCGATGGAGACGTCGCTATCGGAGCTGCGGCCGCCGAAGGGCTTCACGGCGGGGGTCATGCCGCTGCTGCCCGCGCTGCCCCTTGCCGCGACTTTCGCGGAATACTCCATCGCCACGAAAATCTTCGGACCGCTGGCGAAATCGGCCGCGGGGATGTCACTGTTCCTCTGGATGACCCTGGGCAATGTGCTGTTCGTAAGCGCGGTGTTTGCGTGGATGGGGCGTCTGGAGGCGGCCAATCTCCGCCCGGGTCCCGGGAAGGGATTTCGCACACAACTCATCCGCGCAGGCGTTGTGAACCTCATTGCGGGGACCGCGATTGCGATGGTCTCCGCATTTGCGATCATGGCGTTTGGCGGAGGGCCACAGCGGCTCTTCCAGATCTTATCGGTGTTATGCCTGTGGCAAACATATAAAGCGGCGCGCATACTCAGGGTAAACCGCGTGCCGTACACGATCGGTGTGTTCGTCAGCGCCCTCACCTTCCTGCTGGTGATGGGTTCGATCGGCTTTTTCAATGCACCCTATTTGATCTTCTTGTTTACCCTGTTTCCGCTAAATCTTGTCCTGCACCAGACGAACAAGTCGCGACCGTGCCGGCACGACTACAACCTTTTCCTGCGTCTGACGCAAGGGCTATTAGGCGAATCGACCGAGACGGCGCAAGGGCCGACGAGGTCCAGCCGGAAAGGCCTGCGGTCCTTTGCTCGATTCCTGGGTCATCGATTTCTCATCGTGGACTATTCCTTTGGCGCGGATGGAATTGTGCTCCATCTGCCGCCTGTGAAGGTGGGCTTAGGGTATTACTTCGGCCTGAGCGGCTCGAACTCTACCGTTTCGATAGGCTTTGACGGCGAGTGTCGCGCTCGCATCGGAAGAAGGGATCTGCGGCATGTCCGGGCGTTTGCGGAAGACGCTCCGAACGATCAGAAGGAACTCGAGGACCGTGTGGCAAGCGTAGTGGAGACTGCGCACAGCCTTTTCGCCTCCGGACAATCGCAGCAGGTCGAAGCGCTCTTGCAGGCCACGGCGGATGAAGAAGTACTTCTGAAACCGCTTGCGGAATCGCGGGAACACAAAATGAGGGGACGCATCGTTCTTGCTTCATCCGCGCTCATACTTCCGATTGGGATCCTCGCCATGTTGGAAGGCACTGGCGCCATGTCTTTCGGCTCCAAGGAAGTCAGTCGCGATATGGCAAGCGCCGCGGTTGGAGAATGGAGCCGGGAGTTCGAGCCCACCAAGCCCAGTAACTTCCCGGCGTTCTTGCAGTTGGAGGCCCTGCCTCCGCTTAGCTTCCTGAAGCCGGGCGGCGATACAAATTCGTTTCGAGATGCCGTGTGCCGGCACCTCATGGGGTGTGAGAATTGCGAGTCGGACCGCATCAACAGGGCCTTTCAGAGTCCTCGCGCACTGTACAACGTCATCGAAGCGGGCATTCTCTCGAAAGAAGAGCTGGCTGGCCTCGGATTTACGCCGGAGCGTGTGCGCGAGGTACTTAGTCCGGGCATTGTGGAGGTCTTCAATCGGAACTCGCGGATCGTGGTATCGGGTGGGACCGGCACGTACGATAGCCTTGACGTTGACGCCATAGCGCATCGGCTGGCGCTTCTGAAGGAATACGGCTGCCTCGATCTCGTGGACGGGAATGCGCTGGCGAAGGAGATTGCCTCGAAGCAGATTAGAGAAGGCTGGAAAACGCCGGAGGGGTTTGCGCCGGTGAATGTCGACGCGGCGCGGGGGTTGTTTCACTTCGGCTGGTGCGACTTTCGCGGCACGCGCGGCGCATTGTGGACGCTGCAAGTTCTGGGGCGGCTCGACCTCATTGACAAGGAGGCGTGCATTGAGGGCATCCTGAGGCAGTATAGGGGCCGAGGCATCTTTCGTTCTTACAATCGATACGACCTTATCGGCGTTCATGGGAAATATGACGACGCCTTCTTTGCGCTGGAGTCGCTGCGGATTCTGAACGCGCTGGACCGGATCGAGGATTTGGATCGTTGGAAGTTCAAGCCGACACTGTCGATGCGGGAGCAGAACGGCAAGAAGGAATACGACGTTGTAACCTCGATGACCCTCAAGTCATGGGCGTATCGGCTTCGCCTGGAGCAGATTCGCGGGTATTAGGGTCGATGGACCATATGGGCTGTATTAACAAAAAGGACTGCGTATTGGTGTGATTCTAGTTATGACGCCATGGAAGGTCGCCGTCGCGCCAGTCGGGTTTGCCGCCGTCGTCGCGCAGGTTTGGGCCTACACTGTATAAGACGAAGCTGTCGTCGCCGAGGACATACCGGTAGGGCTGGCCGGAGAAGGGGTCTAGGGGCACCGTACCGCCGAAGTCCGGGGCGAATTCGTCGAGTGTTTGGGGGTACTCGCTGCGGTGTGCCCGGTGGTGCTCGATGAGGAGACCGATGCGTGTGAGATTCAGCGCTACCTCACATTGCGCCTGTAGTTCGAGGCAACCGTCGGAGCCGGCAAGCATGACGTTCAAGTACGGGTGCGCGAGCGAACCGGCGGAGTAGTCCTCCTGGATGGAGGTCAATACCGGTTTCGCTCGATAGTACGGCTGTTCCGCGGCGGTGGCCAGGCGCTCTATCGCGGCGGCGAAGACGGCTTGGTCGGCATCGAACCAAGGCGCTCCGAGCGGACTCGCATAGGCGCGAAGCAGCCAGGACCCGGTAAGGGTTTTGAGGCGGGCGGGGGCTCCTCTGTCCATATCCACGACGCCGCGCGCTTTCTGGCCGGCGCCGGCCTGGGCGGCGTTTGCGCGCAGACGGATGAAGCATTCGCTCCGCAGGCCGTCCGCAAATGCTTTGTGCATATCCGCTCCGCCCAATTCGTTCAGTACTTGTTGCAGTAGGCCGGATGGGATTTGGCCGGGCTCGAAGCCTTCGCGAAGTCCCCATCCGACTTGGCGGTAGATGGCCGCCATGCGACCGTACTGCGAAAAGAGCAAGGGCTCCTCGATCAAGGCGTTGCCCAGTTGCATGCCGCCGAGGAGGTTGTTGATTGCCGCCTCTTTTTCTCCCGCGCGGATCTTGACGTTGGCGTCCCACACGAGAAACGCGCACATCTGAAACAGGGGGAGGTGGTGGGTCACGGCCGGGAAGGGCCAGCAGGTGAAGTCGAATGCGCACACGGGACCGCCAAGCGGGGCCACCTCCAGGATTTCACGGACGAGGTCCTGTTCGCGCGACAGGCACGTTTCGATCCGGGTCCATTCCTCCGGCGACAGTTGCTTTGGCGACTTTCCCTTTTCCACTGTGCCGTGTTCGTTGTCTATTCCGAGGGTTACCAACACTCCGTGCCACCCGTCGTCGCTCTTGTTGGCCATGAAGCGTTCCCAGCGTGTCAGCAGGTGCCCCCAGGCGGCGAGCTTTTCATCGGGGTGCTCGTTTTCGAGCGCTTGGGGCTGTACCTGGGGTGTCTTTCTCTCGGGCGAGCGGGATTGCTTCGGGAGGGACAGTTGTTCGTAGTGCTCCAGGGCTTCGGGCTTCTTGAGCGCCAGGGTGGCCTGTTCGCGTTGGCGGGAGGTGATGCTCTTCGCGAGGGAGAACGCGCCCAGCAGCAGGACCAACAAGACGGCCATGCCGCCCAAGAGATAATCGCGAAAACGTGTTGTGCGGCGTGTTGTTCCGATCACAGCCGTTTCCCCTATGTGGAGTTGTACTTCCCCCTGATGCGATTGTAGCGCTTCTCCGAGTTCTCAACAACCGTGAACTTTTTTGGTCCTTCCTCTGGGAGAGGGAGGAAGCGGGTAACCTTGCCTCTGGCGCTTCACGCCGCTATCATTTCCCGCAACAGGGGGCGATGCCATGACCAACACTATCACGATTCCCGGCCTGGGGGCTGTTTCGCTTGAGCAAGGGCTTGTTGCGCTTGAGGCGTGCTCCGATGGCGCGTTTTGCGTGGGCCGCGGCGGGGTGTGTTCCGTCACGGCCACGGGGGACGGGAAGGTTGAGTTTGTGGCGTTCGAGGACCGGACGCTTGCATACGTGAAGTCGGCTATGGGGTACCCGGCGTATTATCCGGTGCATCCGGTGCGCATCGAGACGCCGGTTCAGGCGGTACTGATGGATCTCGATGGCACCAGCGTGCGCAGCGAGAGTTTTTGGATTTGGATCATTCAGCTTTCCATCGCGAGCGTGCTGGGTAATCCGCGCTTCGAGTTGGAGGAGGCGGACCTGCCGTATGTATCGGGGCACAGCGTTTCGGAACACCTTCAATATTGCATTCGCAAGTACGCGCCGGAGAAGACTGTCGAAGACGCGCGGGCCTTCTATTTCGAGCACACGCGGCGCGAGATGCGAAACATCCTGGAGGGGCGCGGACGCGCCGATGCGTTTACGCCGACGCCGGGCTTGAAGGATTTTCTATACACGCTGAAGGACATGGGCGTAAGAATCGGCTTGGTCACCTCGGGGCTTTACGAGAAGGCCTGGCCCGAGATCGTGTCAGCCTTCCGCACGCTCGACATGGGGGATCCGAAGGAGTTTTACGACGCGATCATCTCCGCCGGATTCCCGATTCAGAAAGGTGAAGTGGGAACGCTGGGCGAATTGTCGCCCAAGCCGCATCCCTGGCTTTACGCGGAGACCAGCCGGGTAGGCCTGGGCATCCCGTTCGAAGATCGGAACCGCGTGGTCGGCATCGAGGATAGCGGCGCGGGCGTATGTTCGATTCGAATCGCCGGTTTCCCCGTGGTGGGCATTTCGGGCGGGAACATTGTCGAAAGCGGCACCCAGGCCTTGTGCGAACACTACTGCGACACCTTCGAGGAAATCCTCGATGTATTGCGCTGACCGCACATTTTGAGCTTTATATCCGGAAATCGAACGGCGCGCCCGCACCGGATTTTCGTAAGTCCTTTAGTTCAAATGAACGAGAACCCTGCATGCTTGGTCGGGGCGGATTTCCAGATGTATAGTGACAATCCGTGCCCATTGATGTAATATGAATCGCACGGAAATGTATTGCCGAAAATTGTGGACACGCGCTGCTGAGCGCGTATAATGATTAGGCAAGAGGAAGGTGCCGAGCACTCCCACTCACGCGCTCGCTTCAGCCCTTCCGCGAAACCACGAACGATCCACCAACCAGAACCGTTAATCACGCCCGCACCTTTTGTATGTCTACACGTCTCCGCGGGCCAATACAGAGGAGAAATATGAGCATGAAAATCGCTATTCGCTCTTCCGCGTCTGGCGCCGCTTCGCCGCTGTTGCGCGCGCTGCTTCTGGGCACGTTGGTGGTTGTCATTGCCGCCAGCGGTTTGGGATGTCCGGGCGTAAAAAACTGCTACGTTCAAACGAACCTCGTTTCCGATACCCCTTTGCTCGCTAGCAGCACCGACGCGGATTTGGTCAACGGGTGGGGCGTGGCATTCTCACCGACCTCATTTGCGTGGGTCGCCAATAACGGCACGCACACCTCAACCGTCTACGACGGCCTGGGCGCTGTGCAGTCGCTGAGGGTGAACATTCCCGCCGCCACGCTGTCCGGCCCAAGTCGCCCCACGGGCATCGTGGCAAACACCACCGCGTCGTTCGTCATCGCCGACGGGATCTACTCGACCCCGGCCCCGGCCCTGTTCTTGTTTGCATCGGAGGATGGCGGCATTTCAGGCTGGAATCCGACCGTGAACGCCGATAACGCCATCCTTGCGGCATTTGATGCCACCGATTCGCCCCAGTATACCGGGCTCGCGATCGGCTCGAATGACGAGGGCGATTTCCTGTTCGCGGCCGATTTTGCGAACGGCGAAGTGGACGTCTTTGACGGGGACTTCCTCCCGGTGCCAACCGCCGCCGCCTTTGTCGATACGTTGATCCCGAGCGACTATGCGCCGTTCGGCATCGCTTGCTTCGACGAACTCGTCTACGTCAGCTATGCCCAGCAGGACGAAACAGGTGTGGATGTGGTGGACGGCGAAGGCAAAGGTTACATCAGCGTGTTCAGCATGGACGGCGCGCTGATGCAGCGCTTCGTTCAGAACACGGGCCTCAATGCGCCTTGGGGCATGGCCATCGCCCCGGCGAACTTCGGCCGCTTCAGCGGAAAGCTGCTGGTGAGCAACTACGGCGATGGGACCATCAGCGCCTACAAGACCGCCACGGGCGCGTATCGCGGTCAGATGCGCACCGAGTCCAACGGTCTGCTGACCATTGACGGGCTGCGGGGTATCGCCTTCGGTAACGGCGCGCACGATCAACCCACGAGCACGCTGTACTTCGCCGCGGGCCCAAGTGACGAGGCAAACGGCCTGTTCGGAAGCATC
The DNA here is from genome assembly GCA_034004565.1 of FCB group bacterium. Taxonomy (GTDB): domain Bacteria; phylum Hydrogenedentota; class Hydrogenedentia; order Hydrogenedentales; family SLHB01; genus JAVEWL01. The sequence continues at coordinate 9,768 of JAVEWL010000024.1, forward strand.
GAGGTCTGCCCGTAAAAGCATCCGGTCACCGTACGATCATATGCAATAGCCCTCCGGTGGCGGCTCCGGCCTTGGAGCCGCCGCCGGTCATTTGCTACGCTCCCGAAACGTCCAGCAAACCGGGATCTCGGCTTCGTTCCCGGTTTGTTAGGCGTTCTTAGGGTACAATTGACGGAGAAGTCCAAAAAGCAATGCGGCAACGCGAAAGGATGTTCCACTTTGGCGCGAGGCGATCATATCCGCGTTCGGCGCGGCATGTATTGGCATCACGGTATTGACCGTGGAGACGGTACCGTCATTCACTATGACGGCAGCCCGCGACGGCCGAACGGCACAGTGAGCATTATGACGCTGGAGACGTTCTGCCGGGGGAATCGATTCGAGGTGGTATCTTCCTGCCCGCCCGAAGAGGCCGAATGCATCATTACGCGCGCGGAAAGCCGCCTGGGGGAAGCGGCCTACGATCTCGTACGAAACAACTGCGAACATTTTGCGACGTGGTGTGCTTCGGGCGAGCCGGCCAGCCATCAGGTGCGGCGCGTGATTAATACGCTTGCGACAGCCGCCGCGGTTTCGTTCGTGGCGATGTCCCTCCTTAGCGGACCAAGCCGTCCGGCCAGAGGGTAGCATCCCGCCCTCCGAGTGCCTTGCCTTACCTCCCTCAACCATCTCTCACGAATATGCCACCCCCAAACTCGTTTGGGGGTGCTTCAGGTGCAACAGGCAGCGCTTCCAAGCACCCCCAAACGAGTTTGGGAGTGGCATATCCCCTGAGGAGTCTTGTAACCACCGGCTCGTCGCCGTCCTTCCCCCGCTGCTCAGGCTTCAGCGATTCCGGCGGCGAAGGGCTGCCCACCGAAGTGCTCCGCGGCCAGTTCGGCGACGACGCCTTCGCGCACGCCAACCCCGGGAATAACAAGCTCGCGCAGGCCCAGCCACCGGCCCAGTTGCACCAGCACGAGACCCGCCAGCCCCATTACCTCGGCACGATCGCGCCGAACCTCGAACACCTTCTGACGCTTTTCCACGCTCATGGCAAGCATACGGGGCAGCAGTCCCTCGAGAACCCGCAGGTCCAACGTATGCAAACCACCGGCGGGGCGGCCCTGCGCGTATTGCGCAAGGGTTTCGGCATTCCCCCCGCTGGCGGCGACGAGGCCGTCGAAAACCCCGGCGTGGGCAGGCACGCTCTCGGCGAGGGCATCGCGAATGTGCTCCTCGAGGGCGTGCACTTCGAGTTCGCCGATTGCGCCCTCGATCCCGAAGGACTGCATCAGGCGCACCGTACCGACGGACAAGGTCATCGCGCGCTCGAGCGCTCGCCCGCGCATGAAACTGAGTTCGAGGCTGCCGCCGCCCAAATCGAGAATCAGGCGCGGACTGTGTTGTGTGCCCAGGGTGTGAAACATGGCGGCGCGCACAAGGCGGGCCTCCTCGATTCCGTCAATGACCTCGAGCCGGATTCCCGTGCGCGCTTCGATGCGGCTGAGAAGGACGCGCCGGTTGTGCGCGCTGCGAGTGGCGCTCGTGGCAACCGCGCGACACACCGCCACCTTGCGCTTGTTCATCGTGTGCCGGAAATTGGCGAACGCCTGCACCGCGTGCGCAATGGTGTCTTCGTCAAGTTCGTGGCGGGTGAAGGCGTGGCGGCCGAGACGCACGGCCGAGCGCTTGCGTTCAAGCTTGACAATCGCGCCCGACGGCTCCGCGCGCGCGATCAGCAGCCGGATGGCGTTCGATCCGGCGTCGATGGCCGCGATGTTAATGGAGGCGGGCAAATGCGTTGCTCTCTACTTCCACAGGTGCGCCAGCGCACCCGAAGGAGTGTAGCGCAGGCTGCGGATCTTAAGGTGCGCGCCAATGTGCCGGCGAAGTTCGCGGTTGACCGCCGAAACGGGCGTCTCTCCGTCCAGGCGCAGGAAGTCGTAGCGCGTCGCGAGACGCTCGAACTCGCGGTTCAACAAGGTCTGGTACCGCGTGAACGACTCGTACAGGTCGGCCGAGAGGTTCATGTCGCGGCCCGCTTCCCAGTAGTTGATAACGCTGGCCTTCTTGAGTTCACGCTCGATGGCCACCTTCGGATCGACGGTGAGCCAGAAAGTAAGGTCGGGCCGCAGCGCGAGCTGATACAGATTATCGAGGTACTTGCGGTCGACGCCGCGCACCGCCGCGCGGGCGGTCAATGTGAAGATGTACCGATCGGCCAGCACGACAAGGCCGGAACGTAACGCGGGAATAATCGTCCGCTCGAGCTGGTCGTAGAAGTCGGCCGCGTACATGAGCGTCAAGGTCTGGCGCGTTACCGCCGTGTTGGCCAATAGCTCGTCAATATTTTCGCGCAAGAGGTCCGAGCGGCGCAGCCCCACAAGCTGCACGGCGTACCCGTTGCTTTCGAGCCATTCCTGAAGCAGGGCGATCTGCGTGGAGCGGCCCGAACCGTCGGCGCCTTCGATGGCGATGAGGGAGCCCGTCAAGCCTTGGGCATCGACGCGCGGCATGCTGAAGCCGAAAAACGGATTGGCGTCCGCGGCGGCGCTCTTCTTTGTGGTCTTATTCATCGCTGGGGGAGAAACTCCTCGAGGTTGATGCGCGACCGGACCACGTCCCGCGTCTGTTCCTGCAGTTCGTTCAAGGGAAGCGTGCCGTTCATCACGACGAATTTATCGCGGTCCACCATGCGCTCGTACTGCTCCATGATCATGCCCTGGAACAGCCGGAAGCTCTCGACGCGGTCGTAGTGAAGGTCGAGGTCCATCCCCGCCTCGTAGTATTTCAGCTTGGGACGGCCGCTCACGATGCGCCCGATGGCGATGTCGAGCGGCGAGCGGAAGTAGAAGGCGAGATCGGGCACGGGCGCAAAGCTGTAGAGGCTGCGCAGCCATTCCTCGTTGCAGCCCCGTGCCACGTCACGCGCAAACGCGGTGTAGATGTAGCGGTCGGCCAGGACGAGGTAGCCGCTGTGGAGCAGCGGAAGAATTTGCGACTCGACCCGATCGGCCAGGTCGGCGGCGTGCAGCACGGAGAAGGTCGTGGGCGTAAGCAGGCGCTGGCTCTTGCCGCGCTTGGTGGCCGATTTCACGAGCGGCGAAGAATTCCACTCCGTGAAGTAAAGGCGGTAACCGCCCAATTCGAGCCAGCGCTTGAGAAGGTAGAGCTGCGTGCTCTTGCCCGAGCCGTCGATGCCTTCGACGACGATTAAAGCGCCCGGGTAAGGCCGCTTGCCGTGCGTTGCGGATTGGTTCTTCAAATGAGACTGCCTCCGGAGTTGGCGTTTCCGGCTCCAATTCTACAACAGAAGTGTAATCAAGAAACAAGAACGAAGAACGAAGAACGAGGAAAGAAAGAGCAAATACTTCCGCTCCCGCACTCTCTTTCCTCGTTCTTCGTTCCTCGTTCCTCTATTTGTAGCTGGTGCCGAGGAAGCGGGTGGTCCACTCGTGGTTGGCCGCCCAGGGCGTGACGGTGCATTCCCAGGCGGAGTAGAAGGAAATGCCAATCATGAAGCCGACGAAAATCCAGCGCCAGCGCGTGCGGACTTTGCACAGGAGCGGCGCGGACATCATGAGGAGGACCGGCATCGCGGCCATGTACCAACGAAAACCGTAAGCCTGGCCGCCGTAATTGTTCGTCTTGAGAAGATAATAAGCACTCAGGATAACGAATCCGGCCAGACCCATGAGAATGTGCGTACGGTAGGGCGTGTCTTTGCGCAGGAGTGCGCGCAGCCCGGCCGCGATACCGCCGAATAGGATGGGATAGAGTGCAAACAGCCCGGTGCGGCCGAGAGTCATGTTGAAGAGGTAGTTGAGCTTGGTTTCGTCAAGGGCGTCAACCTGGATGGGATGGCGCCAGTAGGATCCGCGGTAGAGGTAAAGTTCGGCGCGGGTCTGCACCGGGAACGGCGACCCGGTGACAACGTACATGATGGCGCCGTGGACGCCGAGGGGAATCAACCCGCCCAGCAGCGCCCAGGTCAGCGCCTCTTTCGGGAACTTGATCAGCAGCGCGATACCCGCAAGGAAGGGAAATATGGCCGCGGGGGTATCGATCGTGGGCACCAGTCCGGCAAGCAGTCCAAAAAGAAAGAAACGCCACCAGACCGGCGCGAAAACGCCTTCGATAAGTCCCAGCGAAAGGTACAGGCACGCCACCACCAGGAACGCGCCGGGCACGTGATTGTTGATGTTGAGGCTGTAGCCCCACAACTGGGTGCAGAACGCCAGACAGAAAAGAAGAACGGTCCGCACAAGCGGGTCAATCCCGAGAAACTCCAGCGTCCATGCGAACAATATCAGGATCAGCAGATACGGCAGGCCCATCAGGGTCATCGAGAGCAGGCGGATGATCTGTTCCGTGTCTTCCTTGTCATTGAGGTCGAGGCCGAAAGCCTTGTTGAGCAGCCAATACTCGCCGGTCATGAACAGCACGAGCATCGGCGGTTTACTGGAGATGATGTGGCCGTTGGCCATCACCTTGTCGATCGTGCCCTGCTCGAAGCGGTTGGGTTCTTGATCGAGCGGCCGGTCGAGGTAAAACGTGCCGTACTCGGTAAGGCTGTACACGGTAGCCAGACGGCTGTTCGCCGCGTCGCCGAAAGAGCGCGCGTAGGTGCCCATGACTACGAAAGTAAGCGCCGCGCAGAAGACAAGCAGCTGCACTACTTTGAAGGGCTTATCCATTTCCAACGAAGCCGTCTCCCAGATCCCGGGCGCCACCAACCATCCCCACCGTTACGAGTGAGAGACCGCAGCCAGAGGCAACAGGTTTCTAACCGGACGTGCCGCCTCTAGTTACCCGTAATAAGCGACATGGCCCGCTTCAGGAAACCCTGTGATTCCTCTTCTTCGGCGGCCACGGTGCGCTTCTCGGCCGGCGGCACGGGTTGCCACTGGCCGTTCACTTGCTCTTCGGTCGCGCTCGCCACGAACAGGCTGCCCGACTTCACCCAGCGGCCGCCGTTCCACTCATAACTGAGCTTCTCGGTGCCGGTGTCGCGCAGAAAAGACTCGTCCGCGGCGGCTTCATCCCGGTCGCGGTGCAGGCGCGTGGCAAAGCGTTGCTTGTCGATTTCAACCGTGGCCACGTAGGGCTTCAGGCGTGAATCCGTTTGGGTGATGGACAGACGCGCCGTTTCAGCCCCGCCACTATAGACCGAATACTCTTTGAGGAAATACGGACGGCGGCGCACCAGGCAGGCCTGGTCGCCCGAGGCGGAGGCCATGTACTCGGCCACGGCCTGGCGCAACAGCGCTTCGCGGTCGGCATCGCTGACGGCCGGCGCGGCGGATTGAGGCTCCGCTTGCGCGGCAACGGCGGCGCTGTCTTCCTCGCCACCGAAACCCCAGTTCCAACGATCCAAACCCAAGCGAGCGCACGAAACCATTGTCAGGGCCACCACGACGCAAGCCATACCCAGGGCCCAACGTGTCCTACCCATTCGCCAGCCTTTCATCAGAGGGGTTCGCCACTGCTTACACCCGGTTACTGTCTTAAGAGACAAAGCCACACGCGCCACTTCTGTCGATTCGCTTAAACCGCTTTGCGTTTCCATCCGCGTCTTCGGGATGAGCCGTCTTGCGCCTGAATCCGCGAAAAAGCCTGCGGATTCACTCGCAAACCGGCGTAGTATTGTCCATTGTATCACAAGCGCTTAGGCCAATTCAGGATCGCGAAGGCCGTCTCGCGACCGCCATCCGGACAAGACAAAAGCCCGCAGCACCGAACACGTGGGGCACTGCGGGCCGGATTCGATTACGCGACTATTTGGGTATCCCCTCGGTGTCGACCTGAACGGAGCGCGGCACCCCCGTGGGGGTCTTGCGCTTCGTATCGATCAGCCGGACGTACTTGTCGCTGATCGTCTGCACCTGCAGCCGATCCTGAATCATGTCGTTCGGCTTGACAGTAATGCGCGATTTGTCGCTGAGCTGAATCACCGCCGTGCGAGGCGAGACCGTGGTGTCCACCGAAATCAGATTCATGCCGAAGATGCTGTTCTCGGCATCCACCTGGGCCTTGAGGCCCTGAATCTCGGGACTGCGGTCCTCCTGCCACGCGGCGGCGGCCAGGTTGGATGCGGCGCGCAACGAGTGCAGGGCAACGGTCGGCGCGTTGAGCAGGTCGTCAATCTCGTCGGCAACCTGCTGGCGGGCATCGGCCAGAATCTCGCGATTGTCCGGGGAATCATCCTTCTGAACGGCCGCGAAGGCCGCCTTATGAACCTCAATCGCCGGCTTCCCTTCCTTCATCATATCCGGTGCGGGATTGTGGAATGCGGACTTGACATTCTCTTCGGCGCCCCAATTGCGAATCGCGGCGCTAACCTGAATCCCTCCGAAATACAAAATCACCACGACCGCCACGAAACCGCCCAGAAAGGCGAGCTTCTTCATCCACGTGGGATCGTTTGAACGCGACGGCGGCGCGGCCGTGCGCGTGGGCACCATCAACGAAGCCAGCGCCTTACCGCGTTCGTCGAGATCCATAACGCCAGGGTCGGACTTCATCGGAGCCTGAGAGTCTGTCGAGGCGGCTTTCCGCCCGAACAGGGTCTTCTTCTTCGGCTCGGGCGTGACGTTGGTACCTTCCTCCATGCGAAACGCTTCCAGCGCTTCCATCACGTTGCTCGAAGGAGCATAGTGAACCACCGTCTCACCGCCGAGGTCCTCGATGGTAAGGCTTCGCGCTTCATCTTTGGGGCGTCCAACCGATTCGCCGCAGAACCGGCACTTGGTTGCCAGCACACTAATGGCGCACCGGCAAGTCGGGCAAAGCCGCGACTTCTCTTTATCCCCGGAAATATTATCCTGGCTCGCCAACTCACGTCTCCTCAAAAGGCGCACACCAACACCACGCCAGGCGAACAACAGCTTGTTTGGCCCTGTACGCTCAAGAATCGATGCCTCCCCGGCCGAAGGAAACGGTGTAGATTACCCCCCAGGTAATCGTCACCTCCCGGCGACCCATCGAATTCACCAGCGTACTGCTGTCCGCACTTTCCCAACATCTAAATGCTAACGCAAGACCCGCGCGTTTTCAAACACTTTTCGCGGAATATTCAATATGAATTATGTGCGCCGCATTTTTTACTATTATTAGATTCCCGAATCAACCGAAAGGTTTCAACGCCAAAACGTCAGTAAGTCGAAAAGGGGGATGGATGGCGTCCCTCCCCCTTCAGATGTTCCAATTTGAGCCTTTCGATCAATAGACCGGCGTGCACCAGTGACGGTACTTGGCCACCTTCCCCTGCACCACGCTGAAGTACAGGTCCTGCAACTTCCTCGAAACGGGGCCGGGTTTTCCTTCGCCCACGATTCGACGGTCCACGGACCGCACCGGGGCCACCTGGGCGCCGGTACCGGTAAAGAACAACTCATCGCAGACATACAATTCCGTACGGGCGATGGGGCGCTCAATAACTTCGATCCCAAGCTCGTTCTGGGCCAGTTCCATGACCGTCGCGCGCGTGATGCCGAGCAGGATATCGGCCGTGGGCGGGGTCGTAATGAGCGTGCCGTTGAGGACCATGAACATGTTCATGGCGCTGCCTTCGGCGACGGAACCGTCTTCGCGCAGGAAGATGGCCTCGTCGAAGCCGGCCTGCTTGGCTTCCGTGGCGGCCAGGGCGGAGTTGATGTAGCCGCCGGTGCACTTCGTGCGGCTGGGGATGGAGTTGTCGCCGGACCGGCGCCACGACGAGACGGCCACGTCGAGGCCGGCATCGATTTCGCAGTAGTCGCCAAGCTTGATCACGTAGCAGCAGAAGTTGCTGTGAACCCCCTGGAGACGCGGGCCTAGGGACATTTCGTCTTTGTAACAGATGGGGCGCAGGTAGACGCCTTCTTTGAACCCGCTGCGACGCGTGACTTCGAGGCAGATTTCCGAGATCTCCGCGCGATCTTCAGGGATTTCCATGCACAGGATGTTAAAGTTGCGCACCAAACGGTCCACGTGCTCTTCGAGGCGGAAGATGAGGATGTTGTCCTCCTCCTTCGAGTAGTACCCGCGGATGCCCTCGAAAAGGCCCGTGCCGTAGTTGAAGGCATGGGTCAGGATGCTGAGTTTGGCCTCTTCGATGGGGACGTAGTTCCCTTCAAAGTAAGCGAGCTTCCCCGGCTGCATTTCAATCCCTGCCATAAAAAATACTCCCGCGTGCGGGTTCGCGGCCGTCCCGGGGACGCCGCTCTCCCCCATCTTTCCAATTGCGCATATCGCCCCCTGCGACGACGTGGTCACAGGGAGTCATTTACCCTATATAAGGAATATGAGCACCAAGGCTTGGTGTGCTGTCTAACGCCGCATACGCCCGGTTTGCCCATACGGCGGTAAGTATGCCCCCACATCCAAACCCGATGCAAATCCCCGACCGCCTCCCCGTTCGTGCTCGTACCCGTAATCGGCGGTTTCTTGAATCCGATTACGAGAACGATTACGAGAACGAGTACGATATCGATTACGAGCACGATTACGAGCACGAGCACGATTTGGGAGGGTTTGGGATGTTGCAGGGTGCTACACGGCGTGAGTTGTTGAAGGGCACCGCACTGGCGGCGGCGGGACTGGCCTTGGGCGGACAATTGAAGGCGGAGGTTACGGACGGAAAACCCGGGGCTGTGCCCGTGGTGGACATCACGGACCTGTATCACCCTTCGCAGGACCCCGGAGACAATTTTGATCTGATTGCGGCCTACGGGTTGCCCGAGGTGGATTTGAAGGCGGTCGTGTTCGATGTGACGGAACGCTACCGGCGGCCGTATAAGAACCCGGACAATCCGATGTACGACGACCCGGCGGGGCGGCGCGACGCGGGGTTCGTGCCGGTGACGCAGCTCAACTATATCTTCGACCGAAACGTGCCTTGCGCGGCCGCGCCGTTCGACGCAATGAAGTCGCCGGGAGACCGGATGCTGGAGGCACCCACGTTTCAGTCGGCGGGCGTTGAACTGCTGCTGCGGGCGCTGCGCGAGAGTCCGGTGCCGGTCGAGGTGGTATCGTTCGGGTCGGCCCGTCCGGCGGCGGTGGCGTTCAACCGGGAACCGGATTTGATGCGGGAAAAGGTCAAGCGCATCCATCTTTGCGCCGGATCGGCGCCGCCGGGGTTCCTGGAGTGGAATGTGCAATTAGATGTGCACGGCTTCGTGCGGTTGCTGCGGTCGGATCTGCCGCTGGCGGTATATCCCTGCGGTGGCGAGAAAAGCGCATGGGATCTGGCGGTCAACAACTGCTATTGGCAGCTTCCGGACCGCAGCCTCATCCGCCGCCTTCATCCCCGGCTGCAAAGCTATCTTGCCTTCGCGTTCGAGCGGTCGATGCGAATGGATTTCCTCTGCGCCATGGACGAGAAGGTTCCGGAGGAAGTCTTGCAGCGGATCTGCGGGGGCCCGCATGCGGTGTGGGAGACGGCGGTCTGGACGCAGGTGGCGGGCCGCAAGTTGGTGCGGCGTGGGAATGGGACGCATCGCCTCGTGCCCGCCGCCGAGGTGACGCCAGCCGACACGCCCATCTTGGAGGGTGTACGCCCCTGCCGCATCGAGGCCGGCGACGACGGACAATTCCGCTTCGAGTACACCGAGGGGGAGTCGAACGCCGCGATCTATTTTCGTGAAGACCCGGTGGCCTATCAGGTAGCATTGCGCGAAGCACTTCCGGCGTTGTACGAATCATTCACCTGCAGACGATAGGGGGCGCAAAGCATGGAACGTAAACCGCTCGTCACCAGCCGCCGTGATTTGCTTCGCACGGCCGGTATCGCCGCCTGCGCGGCCCAACTGGGTCTTCACCTTCCGGCAAGCGCCGCCGAACCGGCGGCGAATACCCCGGCTCCGCAGCCATTGCCGAAGACGGAGGATACTTTCGCGACGCAGGCAAAGGGCATTCGTATCCTGCCCGGACAATGGCGACCACACTACCCCTGGGAGCACATCGCGTGGGTCAGCCCCGCGTGGCCCAGCCAGGATTACATCTGGCTCGACTGCCCGGAGGCAATATTCACCAACAGGGGACTGCTCTTCCTAAGCCACATCAATCCACCCATTCCGACAATCTTCGGCAATCTTCCGAAGGTGCCCTGGAAGG
>JAVEWL010000550.1:0-4123 GCA_034004565.1 FCB group bacterium
CAGCAGAAGAAGACCTGGTAGCGACACAAAAAAACAAGCCCTCCCGAAGGAGGGCTTGTAAGCGTAACCGATGATTCTAAGGGCTGTTAAGCCTTGCGACGCATGCGACGGACGACCATGCCGGCCAGGCCGATGCCCAGGAGCGCCATCGAGGTGGGCTCGGGGACGATGTGCCGGTGCAGCTCGACGATGAGGTCGTTGTAATCCTTGTCCGAGGCGTCCCAAATCTTGTCTTCCCACGCCAGCAGGAACACGTTGGGATCCGGGGTCGCGAACAGGAACGCATGGTCCTGAAGGTCCGCGTTCAGGCCGGCTTCCGTAAAGAACGTCGAGTATTGCTGGTTGCGCACGTTGGTGATGTAGAAGCCGTACGGGCTCGGAACACCGACCGTGTTGCCCGAGGGGGCGCCGCCGAGGAGGCCGACCGCGCCGGTGTTGAACAGTTGCGTGCGCGCATTCGGGTCGCCGGGCGTGTAGTACCCGAAGTACGTGGTCGCGGAGCCGGCGTAGCGCCCTTCGGCTTCAACGTAGTAACCGTCGCCGAAGACTTCGTCGAAACCGGCCAAAGGCAAGCTGCCGCTGTCGGCGAACGCCGTTCCGTACAGGAGGTTATAGACCTCGTATACGTTCATTTCGTCGCCCGGGTTCAGCGGGTTCCAGGGGTCGTTCGGCAGCGCCATCGCCGTCGCCGAAACGGTTACCAGCAAGAGCGCCACCACCATCGATTTCATTGTCATTGGTCCACCTTCCCTTCTTCTGAAATTCTATTCCCGGCCACCCTGGGGCCCAGCAGGCCTGAACGAGTGCCGATACTTTCCCAACCGATAAGTCTCTGGGGACGAGGGCTGTGCCGCACCCTCGTTGGTCATTAGTAGAGCATCTTGCGTGCCAACTTGGTGTACCACTCATAAGACAAACATAGTCAACTCTTTACAGCTTGTGGCTTGTGCCGGTCTTTGAGGGTGCCGTGGTGCCATCGTTGTGAAGTTATTCTCCGGTGATTAACTATTGACTTGCCCCTGTGTCCATCGTTAGTCAGTTCTGAACACTCCCGTTCCGCAGGGGCAATTCTTCCGCCACAACGAGATTGACACCTTCACGCGTTTCCGTTAATGTTGCCCGAAAGCGGATTCCGAAGCACATACCTGCTTACTTATTACGCCCTTTCATCGCGAAAGAAACGGCAGGCGTTCCGGTGTAGCAAAGGCCAACTCAGCAGGAGGAGGTATCACAATGCCGGCAGCATCCAAGCTCTCCAAGTTGTTAAGCGGGGTGGAGAAGTTCGTGTTGAAGCACCAGGGAGAGTGGGGGCACGACGAGTGGGAAAAGCTTGTCGCGGATTCCCGCGCCCTTGGGTATCCGTTTGACGACGACGAATGCAGGCGCAACCTGGGCAATATCCTGGAAGCCAGCAAGTATTTCTACCAGCGCGGCGACGGCGCACCCGTCCAGGCGCCCGCCAAGCAAGCGGCCCCGGCCAAGAAGGCTGCCCCCCGCAAAAAGGCCGCGCAGTAGGCGGTGGAGGAGGGGGGAACCCCTCGATACCGGCGGCAAACCACCATTCTCCCAGGGGCTACGCCCGGAGTCTCAATTGCGGGTCAGCCCTCTTAGTACAGCGCCTTGTTTTTCACGACGGGCCAGTGCGGGTTGTCCGTGCGGGCCTTCGCGAAGCAGGCCTCCATGCGCGCCACCACCTCGGGATGCCGCGCCGCCAGGCCTCTTGTCTCGCTGAGGTCCGTTGAAAGGTCGTACAACTCGATCGGGCCGCGTTCTCCCGTGCGGACCCCCTTCCAGTTCTCGATGCGAATGGCCTGGTGGAACCGGCCCTCGTGGAACTCCCAATACAGGTATTCGTGCTGCGGCTGCTTGCCCTCGCCCAGCAGCGTTGGCGCCATCGAAATGCCATCGAGGCCTGAAGGTGCGGGCGCGTCCGCCAGCGCCGCCGCCGTCGGCAGGAAATCCCAGAACGCCCACGCTTGCTCGCTCACCCGGCCCGGGGCAATCCGCCCCGGCCACCGCGCGATCGTCGGCACCCGGATCCCGCCCTCATACAAGTCGCGCTTGATTCCGCGAAGCGGCCCGTTGCTGTCGAAGAACTCCGGATTGCTCTCGCCCTCGCGGTGCGGACCGTTGTCGCTCGAAAAGATCACCAGCGTATTCTCGTCCAACCCGAGATCGCGCAGCTTTTGCAGCACTTTCCCGACGTCGCGATCCAGCCGCGCCACCATTGCCGCGCGACCTTTCAGCGGCGTGGGCCACTCGCGCTCCGCGTACTCGCCGTACTCCGGCACCTCCATGCCATCGCCCTCGACGGCGCCCCGCTCGTTGTTCGCGTGCGGCACCGTGTAGGCCAGGTACAGGAAGAAAGGCTCCTCCTTCTTGCGTCCCTCGAGCCAGCCCAGGGCTTCCTTCGTGAACAGGTCGTGCGAGTACTGCGCCCGCTCCTTGCTCACGCCCTCGTGCTCGCTCTCGACGTTCCCCTCGATCGTCACCTTCTCCTCATTGCGCCAGAGATACGTCGGGTAGTAATTGTGCGCGTGCCCCTGGTTGAGGTAGCCGTAGAAATAATCAAAACCCTTGCGGTTCGGAATGCCCGTCGTGTCCGGCTCGCCCAGGCCCCACTTGCCTATCAGCGCCGTCGAATAGCCCGCGCCCTTCAGCACCTCCGCAACCGTCGTGTCCTCCGGCCGCAGCGGTACGTTCGCATTGCCCCGGATCCACGCGTGCCCCATGTGCAGGCCCGTCATCAACGAACACCGCGACGGCGCGCACACCGTGCTTCCCGAATAGCACTGCGTGAACCGCACGCCCTCCGACGCCATCGCATCCAGGTTCGGCGTTCCGATGCTCTTCTGCCCGAAACACCCGAGATCCCCATACCCCAAATCGTCCGCCAGGATAAAGATGATGTTCGGCTTCACCGCAGGCGCATCCTGCGCGCTCGCCAATCCTCCCAGCGCCACAGCCCCCGCCGCCAGCCCCGCCCGCCGCATCCACTCACGCCGCGAAATCGCTTCCATTGCCAATTCCTCCATATGCCTGAAAGAAGAATACGTTCCCGCCGCAAAAGAACGCAAAGAACGCAAAGAAGGGAACTGCGGACAGCAATAATGTCCGCGCTTCCCTTCTTTGCGCTCTTTGCGTTCTTTTGCGGCCAATTTCTTCCTAAAGTACGCTTGCCACCTTTTCCATCTCTTCAAAGGTATTGTAAAAATGCGGCGAAAACCTCAACGCCCCGCGCCCTTCCCGATCTCTTCTCAACGACAGCGCCACCCCATTTTCCTTGAGCCGCGCCGCCACTTCCTCAACATCGCGCTCCGGATGCACCAGGCTCACAATCCCCGACCGCTCCCCGTCGCAGCAATCCTCATCCTCCACGTATAACCGATAGCCTTTGGGGCGTGTCGCCTCCAGCAGCGCGCGCCGCAGCGCCAGAATCCGCTGCCCCACCGCCTCAATCCCCGCCTCCAACAACAACTCCATCGACGCCCTCATCCCGAGTATCCCCGGGAACGCCAGGGTCCCCGGCTCATAACGCCGCGCGCCCGAGTGAAAGCGGATCTCCTCCTGCGCCACATAATCCGGCGACACCACGTTCAGCGCCCCCAGCAGCACCGGCCGCAGCGTCTCCATCCGCGATCGCTTCACGTAAAAGATCCCGGCGCCCATAGGCCCCAGGAGCCACTTATGCGAATCCGCGCTCAGAAAATCCACATACTCCACCGACACCGGAAACGCCCCCAGCGTCTGAATCCCGTCCAACGAGAAAAGGATATCCCGCTCCCGCAACTGCCGCCCGATTCCATCCACATCAATCCGGTACCCGCTCATGAAATGGCACGACGCCAGCGCCACCAGCCGCGTTCGGGGAGTCAGCGCCTTCTTAACCAGCTCCCACGTAATCCGCCCCGGCCGCTCCGGCCTTAGCCCCACCGGCTTCACGCCCCGAGCCTCCAACCCGCTCCACGGATACACGTTTGCCGGATAATCGTCCGGGTAATACACCACCTCATCGCCATCCCGCCACGGCAGGCCCGCCGCCACCAGGTTCAGCCCCAGCGAGGTCGGCCCCAGCATCGCCACCTCGTCCGCATCGCAGCCCAGCAGCCGCGCCGAAGCCTCC
>JAVEWL010000551.1:0-4116 GCA_034004565.1 FCB group bacterium
CGGGCGCCTACGGGGGTGCCGCGCAGGCGTTGGACGGGCACCTCGGGGAGGAGAATGGCGCCGGCGAGCACCGCGTCGGGCATGCCGCCCGCTTCGAGGAGGTGGAGGCGGTTGCCGTGCCGGGCGAAGACCTGCTTGGCTGCGTTTTGATTGCCCCAATAGGTGCTGGCCGTGCCGCGGTCGGAGCAGATAATGGTCTCGCTCAAGGGAAGGACGGCGCCGTCCTCGCCGGGGAACGCGACGGACCACTCGGCCCTTCCGTCGCGGCCGTCAATGGTGAGGCGTGCGGGATTGGAGTCGAACACGACGGGCGTCCCGTCTTCCCAGTTCAGGATCGAATGGGCGCCCCACAGGGTGATCCATTCGATAGCGTTGCGGACGGGGAGAAGCGTGTTGTCCTGGAGGTCCACCGTATCGTAGCCGATCTCGGTTTGCCGGCTTCGCAGGAGCCAGCGTAGCAGGCGTTCGGCCGCGGGATCCACGAAACGGCGGCCGCTATCGACCTCGCGGCACAGTTGATCGAGTGAGGTGTTGCTGCGCGGGCTTCGGTACAGTTTCTTGCTGGTCAGCAGGACCCGATACGCCAGTTGCGGCAGGAGTCTCTGCTTGGATGGCGGCGCGATCGTCCAGACGAGCTCGACTTCGGATTTGTTGGCGAACGAGGCCGGCGTCTTCTCGCGCAGCCATGTCAGCAGTGCCTCTTCGGACTCGCGGCGCAAGTAGGCGTTTTCCATTTCCCGGGCCTGATCCGAGGCAAGAAAGGCCTCGAGGGCGGTGTCGGGCGTGAATTGCTTGTGGCCAAACTCGGCCGAGGATGAACGCAGCGCGGCGGTGACCTGACGCAGCCGCTCGAAGGGATTTGACTCGTGCCATGTCAGGGTGAGCAAGTCGTCCGCCACCCAATATCCGAAGCCCGGCGGCAGGTAGCGCCTCACGGCGTGCTGGAGGATGTCCTGCTGTTCCATTTCGGACTGGGCTTCCAGATAGGGCAGCCACCATTCCTCGGGCTGTTTGGGTTCTTTGGGAGCGGCGGGTTTCGCCGCGCCCGCAGCGCCTTTTTCTCCGAAGAGTTCGTTCAGGTACGGCTGGAGCATGGTCAGGACATGGGGATTGCCCTTGTGCCACGCGCGCGGAAGGACTGCGGCCAGCGGAGACGCCCATGCCGCGCCTCGCCGGCGGGCTTCGCCGAGGATCACCAGTGCCATGGCATGCGCGTGTTGGCAGTCCACCCCGTAGGAACATGAGCAGCCGGCGATAATCCCGTCTTCTTCCGCCAGGACGAGCTCGGTGTGGTGGGAGACGTCGTTTCTGCCCAGCACTTCCGCGTATATGAGGTAGGGCCCTTCCATGTGCAGGCTGGTGACATTGCCGTTCGCGGCACAGGTTCTGCCGGAATTGGCTATGCCGCCTTCCTCCAAAGCAATCAGGAAATCGAGCAGGGGATCGGCCCATAGGGTTTCGTCAAACACGGATTTCTCAGTCCTTCCTGTCAGCGTAATTCAAGATAAGCCTGCTATGGTATCCGATTCTAATCGGCAACGCACGCCGAACGAGCCGCGGGCTCTTGTGGAGGGCGGATGCCGCGTTTCGTAACACTTTAGGTGGCTTTTTTCCGGGTGGCACCTTCAAGCCGCGTGACGAAGGAACGTGGCTTGAAGGTGCCACCCGGAGAAAAGCCACCCGGCATTCGGCTACAGTGTTACCGTGTCTCTTACTTTTCGCAGAGCGGATGCTGGGGCGGTTTACGCTTGAATCCGCCGAAAGGCACGCGGATTGAATCGCAAACCGGCGTAAGCCTATGGAATTTCTGGTATTGCCGGTTGAGCGGCTCAATTTTCGTTTGGCGTTGGCCGATATTTCTTAACGGCGGATCCGTTTGTCTGGCGGGTTCGTGTTTGAGTGCTGGGGTGCGGAAGGAGCGTTTCACCAGGGAACTGCCCCATGCCGCGAGCATCGCGTCCGGCGTGGGCCATCGCGATGGCTGGAGCGATTATGCCGGCTCGAAAAGCGCCCATATCGACGTATCTGCGTTACACCGTGGTGGCGGTTGCCGCGGTGATTTTGTTTGTTTTCCTGTTCGCGCGGGGGCGCTCGGTCGTCTACAGCGAACACGACCAGTTTCAGCGGCAGATGCGCCAACTTGCGTCTGTGGAGGCGGAGCTGAACGAAGCCGTCTTCCGGGCCCAGCAGGGCGAGGCGGGTGCCCTGGACACGGTGCGGACGAAGGCGCGCGTGGGCGCGGACCTGGCCAAGGGGCTGTCGAAGAGTATGCCGGGCTTTGTCGGGGACGGCGATCGGCAGGAGATGAACGCCGAACTGGCCACCGTGGCGAAGACGTTCGAGATGAAGCAGCGCTTCGCGGACGCGGCGACCCCGGACTCTCCGGACGCGTTGCGCCAGATCTTGCAGCAGCCTTCGCGCAGGGCCCTGGAGGAACTCGCCGAGGGGTATGCGCGGAGTTATGACCTTGCTTTTCAGGCCGCGCATGTGAACCGGCTTTACCTGTATGCGTTTGCGGCGGTGCTTTTTGCGGCGCTGGTGTATGCCTTGTGGAACCTGCGCGGGGCGCGGCATGCGCTGCGATCGGCCCACGAGACGGTTGACGAGCGGGTGCGCGAGCGCACGCAGGAACTGATCGATTCGAATGCGAGTCTTCAGGAAGTGGTCGCGCAGTTGATGCAGGCGGAGTCGTCGCTGCGGGAGAGCCAGGAGCGGTATGAACTGGCGGCGCGGGGCGCCAACGACGGGCTTTGGGACTGGAACATCGTCTCGGGACGTGTCTATTACTCGACGCGTTGGAAGGAAATGCTGGGGCTGGGCACGGCGGAAGTGAGCGAGCGTATCGAGGAATGGCTGGACCGGGTTCATCCGGAGGATTTGCAGACGGTCAAGGAGGCCCTGGACGATCATCTGGCGGGGGCGACGGCGCAGTTTGACCGGGTGTTCCGGATGCAACACAAGGATGGCGCGCATCGCTGGGTTCTGACGCGCGGCATTGCCGTTCGCGACGAGGAGGGCAAGGCGCGGCGCATGGCGGGGTCGCAAAGCGACGTGACGGAGCGCAAGCTGGCCGAGGACCGCATTCGGCACGACGCGCGCCACGACGGACTGACGGGCCTTGCGAACCGGCACCTTTTCATGGACCGCCTGGATCATGCGCTGAAGCTGAGGCGGCGGCGTCAGAAGGACTTGTTCGCGGTGCTGTTCCTGGACCTCGACCGGTTCAAGGTGATTAACGACAGCCTGGGGCATGCGGCGGGCGACGCGCTGCTGAAGGAGTCGGCGCTTCGGATCGCCAGTTGCTTGCGCGCCTCGGACACGGCCTCGCGGCTGGGCAACAACACGGTGGCCCGGCTGGGCGGGGACGAGTTTGCGGTGCTCATCGAGAATTTGCCGGACGTGACGGCGGCGGTGCGTGTGGCCGAGCGCATTCAGCAGAAGCTGTGCCAGGCTTTCCGCATCGAAGACAAGGAAGTGTCCACCTCGGCCAGCATCGGCATTGCGTTGTCCGGCGACCATTACAAGACCTCGGATGAATTGCTTCGCGACGCGGATACGGCCATGTACCGCGCGAAGCAACTGGGCAAGGCGCGGCACGCCATTTTCGACCAGGAAATGCATACGCAGGCGATGGCCCGGCTTACGCTGGAAGGCGAGTTGCGTCGCGCCGTGGAAGCGCAGGAGTTCGAGCTTCATTATCAGCCCATCGTGTCGCTTCAGACGGAGCGCATCGAGGGCTTTGAGGCGTTGCTTCGCTGGCGGCATCCCGAGCGCGGGCTCCTGATGCCTCCGGACTACTTCGGAGTGCTGGAGGAAATGGGCCTGAGCGTGGCGGTGGGCTGGTGGGTTATTCGCGAAGCCTGCCAAAAACTGCGGGAGTGGCAGGCGCTTGCGGGCAACCGGGCGCTGACGATGGGGGTTAATTTCTCCGGCCGGCAGTTCAACCAGTCCGGGATGGCCGACGCGCTGGAAGGCATTCTGAGCGAGTGCAACATCGAGCCGGGGAACCTGAACATTGAAATCATGGAATCGGTCATCCTGGCCAACCCGGATGCCGCCGGAAAGGTGTTGGCGCGTCTGCGTGACGCCGGCGTGGGGCGGTCCATGGACGACTTC
>JAVEWL010000552.1:0-4115 GCA_034004565.1 FCB group bacterium
GACGGTCTCCCGCTTACTAAGCGCAACGATTTCCCGAGCGCGATAGAATGGGACGCCCTCATTAGTCCATTCGGATTCGTGAACCCTTTTGGAGGAAGTAATTGGCAAAATGTCGCCGAGTGCCTTATCTTCCCACGCCGGCGCATCCCGAAACTCCGGAAAGCGGAGGCGGGGACGGGTTTCGCCTTCGCGGGGGAAGAGCTGCTGCATGAGCCCCTTCTTGTGGGCCTTGAGCGCATCGAGTTTCCGGCTTTCGGCGAGGATCAGGTCGTCTAGGGAGGAGAGGCAGGAGGCAATTTTGTGTTGTTCGGGGAGAGACGGGGTCGGAACGGGGTATTCCCGAATCAGAGATACGTCCCCGCGGGGCATCTTGAGCCCTTTCGCGCCGCTCATCACATAGGCAATGAAGCGGTCGTTTTTCAGAACGTGTGAGAGATAAAGAGGCCCAACTAATCTTTTTGTTCTGAGTACTATGACATCGTTGGACGCTCCGCCACCACGATCTGCCAGCCAAATCTTCTTCAGGTAAGGCCTAATGTTGGCTGCAAGAATGTCGTTTGTGCGGTAGTGAACGACTGATCCGCCCGCAGGAAAAGAGGTTGGGCGAGAAAAGCCACCAAAGTCTGGCAGCAGATTTTCCGTACTGACGTAATCCACACGACTGAATTCGGAAATTGACACGCGCTCGCCAACGAATTCGCTGACCTCTTCCAACGGATGCACTTCCCACCCCGGTGCATCCCAGAACTCTTGGAAGCGAAGCTTGGGTGTGAGGCGTTGTGTTGTGTCTTTCGTCATGATTCGTAGGCGCTGAGTCCGGAGATGTCGCGGCCGGAGGCGCGCTTCTTGAGCATGGGCACGAGGTCGGCCATGAGTGCGAGCTCGGCATCGCGGCGGGCGCGCCATCCGAGGCCGAGGGGCTCTAAAAGTTCGGTGAGCTGCTCGCCGTCGAAGACCATGCGCTGAAGGATGGCATCCACGAAGGGCTGGAGGCGGGCGGGGGCGAGGCCGTGCTTATGGGCGACGGCGGCGAGTTCGGCGGCCTGGCGTTCGGTCTTGAAGCGGAGGTAGCCGGCGCGGATTTCGTTTTCGTCGAGGCCCTGGCCGGCCTGGAGGGTGCGGACGTAGTCGGTGATGGTGCCGCGCTCGTCCATGAACTTGGCGTCGGCCTGGATGAGGCCGATGAGCTGTTCGCGGCTCATCTTCAGCTTGTCCGGCTCATTGGAGAAGCGGGCGAGCAGGGACATGATGTAGTCGTAGTCGATATCGGCCGAGGCGAAGAGGACGAACTCGAAGTCGAGCTGGTCGACGGCGTACGAGGCAAGCTGCTCGTGGGCGCAGCCCTGCTGCGCCTTGAGGCGCTGGGCGGTTTCGAGGTAGACGCCGCGGAAGGCGTTGAGCTGGTCCCTGGGCAGGAGCTGCTCGACCGCGGCCGCGGTCTCGGGCGGCAGGTCGGTGTACTGGTCCAACTGGGTCTTGAGGCGCTGGACCTCGCGGAAGCGCTCGATGAAGGCGGCGCGGGCCTCGTCGCCGCGCAGGGCGGGGACGTTCTCGGGCCGGGGTTCGAGACCCTGGGACTGCATGAAGTCGGCCAGGCTGCCGAGGGCGGCCTTGAGCTTCTCGACGACCCTGGGGGCGGGTTCGACCAGCCAGATTTCGCGGGCCTGGTTGCCGTTGTCGACGCCGGAAAAGAGCATGACGGCGGCGTCGACGGCGGACTGCTGCTGGCGGAAGTCGAGGATCTGGCCGTGGGGCTTGGTGGCGTTGAGGACGCGGTTGGTGCGGGAGAAGGCCTGGATGAGGCCGTGGTGCCTGAGGGGCTTGTCGACGTAGAGGGTGTTGAGGTACTGCGAGTCGAAGCCGGTGAGGAGCATGTCCACGACGATGGCGATGTCGATCTTCTCGGCGCCCTTGCGGGGCAGGTCGGTGTTGGGGAACTTCTGGTCCTTGATGCGCTTCTGGACGTCCTGGTAGTAGAGGTCGAACTCGCCGAGGGAGTGGTTGGTGGCGTAGCGGGCGTTGTAGGTGGCGACGATGGCCCTGAGGGCCTCCTTCTTCTTCTCGGGCTCGTTGCGGTTGTCGGCCTTCTCCTGTTCGAGATCTTCGGCAAGCTGGGCGATGTCCTTCTTCTCCTCGGGGGTCTGCGCGAGTTCGGCGGGTGGGGAGAAGACGCAGGCGACCTTGAGGGGAATGAAGGCAGGATCGGCGGCCTGGCGGGCGGTCTGGGCGGCCTGGAAGAGGGCGTGATACTCGATGGCGTCGTCGATCGAGGCGGTGGCGAGGAGGGCGTTGAAGCGGCGGTTGTGGGTGGCGGCATCGTGTTTGTCGAGGATGGCCGCGATGATCTTCTCCTTCTTCAGGGATTCGCCCGGTTTGAGCGCCTGCTCGCCCTCGGGTCGGTAGTAGTCCACGTGGAAGCGGAGGACGTTCTTGTCCTCGATGGCGTGGGTGATGGTGTATTTGTGCAGTTCGCGCTGAAAGGTGTCGGCGGTGGTGCAAAAGGAAGCCTGGTTGTCCTCGATCTGAACGCGGGAGGCGTTTTCCTCGAAAATGGGGGTGCCGGTGAAACCGAAGAGCTGGGCGCGGGGGAAGAAGTCCTTGATGGCCTGATGGTTGTCGCCGAACTGGGAACGGTGGCATTCGTCGAAGATGAAGACGAAGCGCTTGTCGCGGAGCGGTTCGAGGCGCTGGACAAAGGTCTCGCGCCCCTGGGCGGCGCGCTGGCGGTTGCGCTTGCCGCCTTCGTCAAGGGCGAGGCCGAGCTTCTGGATGGTGGTGACGATGACCTTGTCGGCCATGTCCTCGGAGAGCATGCGGCGGACGAGGGCGGCGGTGTTGGTGTTCTCCTCGACGCAGCCTTCCTGGAAGCGGTTGAACTCCTCGCGGGTCTGCTTGTCGAGGTCCTTGCGGTCGACGACGAAGAGGCACTTGTCTATGGCGGGGTTGTCCTTGAGAAGGGTGGAGGCCTTGAAGGAGGTGAGGGTCTTGCCGCTGCCGGTGGTGTGCCAGATGTAGCCGTTGCCGGAGTTCTGCGCGATGCAGTCCACAATGGCCTGGACGGCGTAGATCTGGTAGGGGCGCATCATGAGGAGCTTCTGCTCGCTCTGGATGAGCACCATGTAGCGGCTGATCATGCGGCCAAGGGTGCACTTGGGAAGGAAGCGGTCGGCGAAGTCGTCGAGATAGGGGACGGGGGTGTTATCGGGATTGGCGAAGCGATAGACGGGAAGGAACTGCTCGGCGGCGTTGAAGGCAAAGTGGCGGGCGTTGTTGTTGGCGAAATAGAACGTCTCGGTGCGGTTGCTGACAATGAAAAGCTGGACATAGCAGAGGAGTGTGCGCGTGTAGCCGTTGCCGGGGTCGTTCTTGTACTCGACGATCTGCTCCATGGCGCGGCGCGGGCTGACGCCGAGGGTCTTGAGCTCGACCTGCACGACGGGGACGCCGTTGATGAGGAGGATGACGTCGTAGCGGTGGTGGCTGTAGTCGGTGTTGATGCGGAGCTGGTTGACGACCTCGTAGTCGTTCTTGCACCAGTCCCGGATGTTGACGAGGGTGTAGGAGAGCGGGGTGCCGTCGTCGCGGGTGAAGTCGTGCTTCTCGCGCAGGGCGCGGGCGGCGGCGAAGACGTCGGGAGTAATGAGTTCGTCGAGGAGGCGCTGGAACTCGCCGTCGGTGAGGCGAACACGGTTGAGGGCCTCGAACTTCCGGCGGAAGTTGAGCTCGAGGGCGGCACGGTCGCGGATGTCGGCGCGATAGGCGTATTTCAGACTGACGAGCTTCCCGATGAGTTGCTCTTCAAGTTCCGACTCTTGGGTTGACATTGCGACCTTGGTATCGATTGGCTGAAAGGACATCGAAAACGAAACGGAGCGGCGGCGAAAGAGGGGCGGACTCAACGGCACACTTGAGTTCAATGGGTACAGGTGAGAGAGTACCGGATGAAGGAGGGAGAATCAAGCGTTGGAAAACAGTGGTTTGCCAGCTTAGGCAGTACAAGAGGAAAAGTGACATTTTCCGATGGAACGGCCGGGCCGGCATCTTGAATGCGCGGTTGCGTGGTTTCCATTGCCCAGGTTGAACCTGCTTCGTCGGCCGGGCGCCGGCCGTCGCGG
>JAVEWL010000553.1:0-4112 GCA_034004565.1 FCB group bacterium
CCTGGAGAAGACCGGCGCCAGGCCCAAGGCAGTGAAGGCGAAAACGGGCCGTCCTCGGAAAAACGCGAAAAAGAGGTCGGATAACACGGGACCGCCCGATCCGGAAGCCCCCGTAAACAGCGGCGTTCCGGAGGCGAACGATGCGTGAAAGGTCAGATAAGACGTGTTCCAGGAAGTACTGACTGCCCATTCCTTCTCGCCGTTGCTTCGTGGTTTGTGTTCTTCGGCGGGGACTGTGAGGAGTGTCAGCGTGACTGTACCGAGTGCTTCCATCCGAAGAGAGAAGCGCTCCACGAGGGAGCGCAGGAATGCGGGCCGGGACTCAGAGGCGTTCGAGCGCTTCTTCGAGCCGGCCGTCAAGGAGGTGGGTGTAAATCTCGGTCGTCGCGATGTCGCGGTGTCCGAGGGCGCGCTGGACCACGAGCAGGTCCGAGGTCGCGTCGTAAAGGTGGGTGGCGAAGGTGTGGCGCAGGCCGTGCGGCGAGAGCCGCTTGCCGATGCTCGCTCGGGCCAGCCAGCCGTCAAGACGGCGGGCCACCTGCCGCGGTGTGATGCGCGTGCCGCGGTTGGACAGGAACAACGCGCGCTCGCCGTCGGGCGCCATGCGCCGCCGCTCGCTGAGCCAGGCGCGTAACAATGAGCGGAGATCGGTCTTGAGAAACTTTATCTGGCAGATGTTTCCCTTGGCGCGCACCCGCAGGTGCTTCGCGTCGAGGTCCACGTCATCCAGGTCGAGGCCGACCAGTTCGCCCAGCCGGATGCCGGTGCCCAGCAGCAGTTCGAAGATGACGCGATCACGCCGGTCCGCCGGGCTGTTGCGTCCCTTCAGTTCCTTCAGCAGCTTTCGCTTTTCCGCCTGGGTCAGGAAGCTCGGTGGCTTACGCGGCAGGCGCTTGAGGCGCACGCCCCGAGCCGGGTCTTCGGCCACGAGGCCGGTGTCCCTGGCCCATGCGAAGAAGGCCTTCACCGCCGCCTTCAGCCGGTGCAGCGAGGCCGCGGACCGTTGGCCCCAGACGGTGTTCACAATGGCCGGGGCCGCGAGCGCCTGGTCGAGCAGGCCGGGCGTCACGTCCGCGAGGCTGAGCGCGGGGCGCAGCGATTCGAGCGTATCGAAGACCCGGGCGAGGTCCCGGCGGTACGCGCTGATAGTGTGCTTCGAGCGGCCGTCCACCGCAAGCCTCGTGAGGAATGCTTCGAGGTGGTCCGCCAGCCTTGTGCGCCTGGGCGCCAGCGGGATGATGGCTGCGCTATTGCTGGCCGGCATCGTCGTGCTCCTTTGCCCGGCTATGACCCATGGGCGTGTCCTTCGGAAGGGGCAAGTCGGCGAGGCGGCCGGTGTCCTTCGCCCACACGAGGAACATGCGGAAGACGCGGACCGTCTTGTGCAGCGTGGGCTTGGCGCGCTCCTTGCCCGAAGGCAGCTTCAGCAGTGTGTCGGACTTGAAGAACTTGCCGACCTGCGGCGTGCGGATGCCGCTCATCTTCTTCTCTCCGCCGAAGTAGGCCTCGACGATTTCGAGGTCCTTGCGGTAGGTGTAGAGCGTCCGCTCTTTCTTGCCCTGTTCGCGGAGGTGGCCGAGGAAAGCCTCGGCGGCTTCGTGGATGGTGCAGTCTGTCATGGCTGGATTCCTTTCTCTGATTCCGTTCTCGGTTGCTTCCCGCGGGCGGCTGTGCCTGCGGCATGCACATACACGCTTGGTTCCCGGGCCGAAGTCAAGGGCTTCCGGGAGAGACATCGGCGCGGCGTTCACGCCGCAAAACAGGAGGTTTGAACGTGCGAAGACTGATGGAAGGAATCGCCATTGTCGCCGTGGCGGCCCTGGCGGGCTGCGCAACGACGCAACCGCCCGAGCGCATTCAGGACGCCATCGCCACGAAGAACCGGCACATGCCGGAGTACGTGGCGGAGGCCAACGAAGCGCTGGAGACCAGCGGCCACCCCGACGCGGAGCGGTTGACCGGCATGGGCACCCGGCTGCGCGACGGCCTGGCCGCGCTCAACCAGTGGGCGCAGGGCGAAACGGAAGGAGAAACGGAATGAAGGAAATCCTTCACGAACACGAAGCGGCCGTCCGCCAGGCCGGTCAGGCGCTGGCCGAGGTCGGCGCGGAACTCGCCGCGGGGCGCATCGACGCGGCCCTGGCACGCCTCACCGCCGCGCCGCAGAAGTACCCCGAGTGGGACGAACTCGACCAGGCCACGGCGGACATCGCGGCCGTGATGCGCGAGCGCGAGGCCATGCTGGCCGTCCACCAGATTCTAGGAGACCTCGCCGGGACGGTCATCGGCAGCGCGCTGAGGACCGGTCTCGGCTGATGGCGCGCGTCTCGGCACAGGAGAAACGGCTCGCGGAAACGCTGTCCAGCCCCCTGCGGTGGGGCCAGGCGTACCTCAAGAACCGGGACGGTTCCCCGAGGGAATACTGGCCCCACCAGCGGGAGGACCTCCTGTGCCCGGGCAAGAACATCATCCATCTCGACGGCCGCGCCGTCGGGAAGACCATCAACCTCACGACGCAGGTGCTGCATTTCGCGTTCATCACGCGCGGCGGGCAAGGGCTCGTCGCCGCGCCCCACCAGGGGCATCTCGACACGGTCATCGAGGAGATCGAATTCCAACTCGACCACAACGCCGACCTGATGAACAGCATCGCGCTCACGAAGTACGGCAAGCCGAAGATTCATCGGAAGCCCTACTTCCGGCTCGAATTCACCAATGGCAGCATCCTCTACTTCCGGCCGGCGGGCGCGTATGGCGATGCTTTCCGGTCGCTGCATGTGGATCGCATCTGGGTGGACGAGGCGGCGTGGCTGAGTGAGCGGGCATGGAAGGCGCTGCGGCAGTGTCTCAACGCCGGGGGCACGCTGCGCATCTATTCGACGCCGAACGGCCTGCGCAACACGACCTATTACCGGCTCACCTTCTCCGAGCAGTTCGCCGTGTTCCGGTGGCCGTCGTGGCTGAACCCCAACTGGAGCGAGGCGCGCGAGGCGGAACTGCTCGAGTTCTACGGCGGGCGCGACACCTCCGGATGGCAGCACGAGGTCGCGGGCGAACATGGCAAACCGTCCTACGGCGCCTTCAACGTCGAGCAGTTCAATCTCTGCCGGCAGGACGTGCTGGAATACCGGAAGATCGTCATTACCGATTCCGAGCTGCGCGACTGCGCGGACGAGGCGGCGGCTCATGACCGGCTGGAAATGCTGCTCAACCTTACGCCGCAGACCGGCGTGTACTGGATCGGCGGCGACCTCGGGTACACCAACGACCCGACGGAGCTCGTGGTCTTTCACGAAGTGGACGTGGGCGAGCGAAAAGTGCTGCGGCTCGTGCTGCGCCTGCACCTGGAGCACGTGGCGTACCCGCACATCGCGCAGACGCTCGCGCTGTTGGAGCGTTACTACACGCCCATGGGCATCGGCGTGGACAACGGCGGCAACGGACTGGCCGTGGTGCAGGAGCTGCTGACGCTCGACAAGTACAAGGAGCTCGGGTTGGAAGGCCGACTTAAAGGCTACGACTTCGGCGGCATGACGAGGCTGGCGGTGCGCGACGGCCGCGAGGTCAAGAAGCGCACCAAGGAACTCATGACCAGCCTCATCAACGGCGCGCTGCAACGAAAGCAGCTCATCCTACCCGCCGAAGACATGGACATCGAAGAGGAGTTCACGACCCACACCTACACCTTGCGCGACGGCAAGGTCATCTATTCCAAGGGCAATGACCACATCATCGACGCCGTCCGCTGCGCCCTACTCATCCGCGAAGAGGAAAACCTCGACCAGGGCGGCGAAGAGGTGGTCTCGCTGAAGCCGGTGCTCACGGACCCGGTGTTCGTGTAGTGTCGGAGTCTTGGTGCCATCCACTTGCTGGCGACCAAAGCAAGGGAGATTCCGCGGTATCGGACAAGCGGGTAGCAACTGGCCGCAGAAATTCGCAGATCGCTTTCACGACTTCGGGAAGGCTTGGGGCGGTGTCCACACGTTTTTGCCTTCGAATGAAGCCAACCCATTGCGCTTGCTTAGTATTGTTCTTGGAGAATTCCTCGGTAACGCCGATAGGCATTGACTCCGGCAACGGGGTCTGTCGCTTAGTGAATGTGTTCGCAATGG
>JAVEWL010000554.1:0-4111 GCA_034004565.1 FCB group bacterium
GACGAAGGGACGTGCCTACAGATTCTGCACGTCGGTCCGTATGCGGAGGAACATACAACGCTTGCATTGATGCACGAATTCGCGAGGGAAAACGCTCTGAAGTTCGCGGGTCCGCATCATGAGATCTATCTGTCGGACCCGAACCGCACGTCGCCAGAACGCCTGCGAACCATCCTGCGCCAACCGGTGAAGAAGACGTAGCGAACCCGCAGACCGTACCACGCATCTTTGATGGCACGCACAATTAACCCGGCTACGGCGTCTCAACCGGCCGAAACTTCTGGACGCGGTGGTTGTAGGCTTCCACGACGAATACGTTGCCCAGGGCGTCCACAGCCACGTCGAGAGGGCTGATGAACTGTCCTTCGCGCGATCCGCGCTCGGAGCCTAATCTTGTCAGAAATGTTCCGGTGCCGCTGAATTTTACAACCTGGTCTTGGATGACATCCGCAACGAATACGTTTCCTTGCCCGTCCACCGCGATGCCTTGGGCCATAAAGACGTTACCCGACTCTCCGTCACGAGTTTCCCATTGCGTGAGAAAAGCACCGTTCGAGGCAAACTTCTGAATGCAATAGTTGCCGGCATCGGTGACGTATACCTGTCCGGACTTGTTCACGGCAATGGCCCGGGGCGAAGAGAACTCTCCGAAGCCCGTCCCGAAATTACCCCATTTCAATAGGAAAGTCCCGTTGGCCGAGAATTTCACGATGCGACAGTTGCCGAAATCCAAAACGTAGATGTTGCCCGCGGTATCCACCGCCACGTCGGTCGGCTCATCAAGTTGCCCGTCGCCCGCTCCGGAACTGCCCACGGGTGCCAGAAATGTACCGTCGAAGGTCAATCGCTGGATGCGGTCGTTTCCCCTGTCCGCTACGTAGAGGTTGCCTTGGGAATCCACCGCGATACCCAGGGGATTGCTGAACTCGGTGGCGCCACTACCGTAGCTACCGTGCACGCGCAGAAGGGTCCCAACGCCCGAAAAAGTCTGAATGCGTTGATTGCCCCTATCCACAACATGAATATTGCCCGCGAAATCCACCGCGACACTCACGGGATTGTCCAAGCGCCCTTCAACCGATCCGTAAGGGCTCCAGACGTCCAGAAGACTTCCTTCGTCGGTGAATATTTGTATCCGGTTGTTGTACGTGTCCGACACGTAAACGCGGCCCAGCTTATCCACCACAATGCCGGTTGGCGTGTTCAGTTGACCGTCTTCGCGGCCACTGCTGCCCCAGCGCTTCAGGAAAGTCCCGTCCGAAGAGAATTTCGTCACGCAGTCGTTCCTGACATCGGTTGCATAGACGTTGCCCGATGCGTCCAGCGCCAAGCCGAGCGGCCGAAAAACCCATCCCTCAAGTGTCACACCGTCATCCCACTGCGACAGGAAGGTCCCGTCCGAGGCGAACTTTTGAATCCGTTCTTCATCCGTTGTGTACACGTTGCCTTGGGCATCAATGACCAAGTCACCGAGCACTTCAAACTGGCCCGGGCCCGTTCCCTCACTTCCCCACCTGGCCAGGAACGTTCCGGTCGCGCTGAACTTCTGTATGCAGTAATTCATTCCGTCCGCAACATAGACGTCGCCCGAACCGTCCACCGCGATGCGGCCCGCCATTCCGAACTGGTCGTCGCCGGAGCCAGTTTCGCCCCACTTGAGCAGGAGGGTCCCGTCCGAAGTGAATTTCTGGATCCGAGAATTGCCGGTGTCGGCCACGTACACATTGTCGTTTGCATCGACTGCGATGCCCACGGGCCACTGAAACTGGCCGTCGTCCGTTCCAAGACTTCCCCATTCGAGCAGGAAAGTGCCATCCGAAGCGAATTTGCGGATTCGATTGTTCCCCATGTCCACGACATAGAGATTGTTCTCGGAATCCACCGCCAGGCTGTAAGGCCAGTCAAAATACCAGGGCTGAGGCAACCGGGGAATCGTCGCCTCGAATACGTACCGATCGGATGGTTCTTTCAGCACGATAGTGTCGCTTACTGTGGCCGATTCCCCGTAGGTATTTCTGACTTTGAGAAATACCTCCTTGGGCCCATTCCCGGATGACAACAGGAATGTGAGCGTTCCCATGCCGGATCCGCTTCCGGACGGGTTCATGATCGTATGCCAGGCCGCTCCTGCGAACGAGGAAGACTCGCTGGCCGTATACTCGGTCGGGTAGTTGGTGCATGTGAAACTAAGCGTGACTTCACACTGTGCCGTGATGTTGAGTCCGTTGCTGAGAACGAAATTGGAAACGGTCGGCCTGGGTGAGGGGCATCCGCTCAGGAACGCCATAGAGGCCGTAAGGAGCAACGCGGCCAGGAACTTGAAAGCAAACAACCGCAGTCCTACCCATTTCCCTTGCATGAACAATCTCCCCCGTGGCTTAGGCCCTGGCTAAGCGTTGACGCCTGCGGAATCCCCGCACGCCCTACAGGAACTCGCATTGACAATAGAATATCCATCCCTTGCGCCAAGGTCAACGCAAATCGCTATGACAGTATCTCGCTGGTTCGCCAATGTGGGAAAACGTGTTCGAGCATCTCCCACAAGCATGCCCTTTTATCGATTCGAGCGCAGCGAGGAAGCGACGGAGCAGCGCAAGTCCGCCCCACACGGTCTTGCTCAAGACAAAGGGCCGCGGGCGGACAGCCTCGCGGCCCTCATCAATTTCACAGCATTACACGTTCAGGATAAAAGGGTCGCGGTACTCACGCTTGATGAAGCGGGCGGCTTCGGGGACGTTGGTGGCTTCGAGTTTCACGGGGTCCCATTCGAGCTTCTTGCCGGTGCGGTAGGCGACGTTGCCGAGGTGATTGGCCTCGGTGAGGGCGCCGGAGTAGTCGAAATGGCAGGTCGTGGGAGCGCCGGTCTTGCAGGCGTGGATCCATTCGAGGTGGTGGCCGATGGATTCGGGAATGGTCTGCGCGGGCGGCGCGAAGTCTTTGAACTTTTCCTCGGGGAGCAGCATGTTGCGGCCGTAGTCGGCGAGAAGCATGCCGTTGTCGCCCACGAAGAGACAGCCGCTGTCCCATTGGGGAATCGAGCCGTCGGTGAATTGCGGGGGCTTTTCCTTGCCCTGGTACCAGGTCAGGGTGAGGGCGGGCCGGTCGCCGCGCGCGCCGTATTCGTATTTCGCACGCATGGACGCCGGGGCGAGGTCGGGATGTACCGGAGGTCCGCTGGCCTCGACGGTGAGCGGGTAGTCGAGGTTCAATGCCCAGAACGGCAGGTCGTTCCAATGGCTGCCGAGGTCGGACATGGTGCCGCTCCCCCACTCCCACCAGCGATACCACCGGGGGCCGGGGAAGTAGATCTCGTTGAAGCCGCGCTCGGGCGCGGGGCCGAGCCAGAGGTTCCAATCGAGGCCTTCGGGAATCGGGTCGACGGCGGCGGGGCGCTCGTTCGTGAACACAATATCCTTGTTGGCCGTGGCTTCTTCTTCGGTGGGCTGCCAGCCCCATACACGCCCGACCCATACGTGGACCTCGCGCACGGGCCCGATGGCGCCGGACTGGACCAGCTCGACGACGCGACGGTAGTTTTCGGTGGCATGGATCTGCGTGCCCATCTGCGTGGCGACCTTGGCCTTCGCGGCGGCCTCGCGGACGCGGCGGGTTTCCCAGATGTTGTGCGCGAGAGGTTTCTCGCAGAAGACGTGCTTGCCGAGATTGAGGGCCGGCAGCGCCGCGAAGGCGTGGGTGTGCTCGCAGGTGGCGATGACGACCGCATCGTAGAAGTCGGAGGTGTCGTAGAGCTTGCGGAAATCGGAGAACTTGCGGGCATCGGGAAACTGCTCGGCGGCTTTGTCGAGGTTGACCTGGTTCACATCGCAAAGGGCCACGATGTTCTCGCCGCGCACCTGCTGCAAATCGTAGCCGCCTTGACCGCCGCAGCCGATGATCGCGATGTTCAGTTTGTCGTTGAGGTTTTGTCCGCGGGCGATGGCGGGAGCGCCAATGACCGCGCCCGCGGCAATGACCGATGTTTTCAGAAACGAGCGCCGCGTGGTCTTGTGGTTCATGGTCCCGCCTTTCGAGTTGTGGTCTCCGGCCATTGCATGCCCCTTCGCAGGGGCGGCTGAATCAGTGTAGTCCCGGAACCTCGCACATGCAACGG
>JAVEWL010000025.1:0-19748 GCA_034004565.1 FCB group bacterium
CAGCTTTGAGCGTATCAAGCAACTGCCGCGCGGTGGCTTTGACCTTATCCCGGTCCACATCGCTCATTTCGATCTGCGGTTTGGTCAAGAGGTCGAAAAGCGCCAGTTCCTCTTCGTCCAGTTGCTCGCTCATTGCCCGCTGCTCTTCTTCGTTAAGGCTCTTGGCGAACTTCAGCAGTTGCTGGAAGAATTCTTCGGCATTAAGGCTGCCCGCGTTGTACGCCTCGATCATCGCCTGGAAGCGCTCCAGGTAATCCATGCGCGTACGATTAAGCTGCACCATGGCCATGAGTTTCTGGGCCACGGCTCCCTTCAATTGCTCGTTCATGGTGCGTTTGCGGCCTGTACGGAACTTCTCGGCCAGCTTCTCGAAATCAATTCGGCTGAGGTCGATCAAGCGTTCGGAACCGTCAAAGCCGTTTGGTTCGCGGATGATGTAGCCTTCCGTGGCAATGGAGCGGTCAAGCAGATCTTCCACCTGCTGCATGACCAGCGAAATATCCGCAGGCGGAATCAGCCCCCGGATTTTTTCGGCAACGACCTGCACGGGCGTAACCTCAACGGAGAATTCCCGCGCTGCCGGGTCAGGCAGAACGGCCTTGTAAAGCCGTTGCACCGCATTGGACAGGTCGAGATAACGCCGCTTGACCTCCTCGGATACCACCAGCGCCTCGACAGCATCGGCTATCAGGCCAATGCGTTCGAAGCCCTCGGCCGTTCGGATATCCGCAAGGCTGACCTCGTGCTCTTTACACAGGGCCTCCGTTTCATCCAACGTCCGCCGCAGCGCCGCCACCAGCGCGGCCTTGTCTTCCACCGGCTTGTCACCACCGCCTCCGCCTACCCCGTAGATGGCCAGCGCCTTCTCCAGGTTGCGGAACACCCCGGCATAGTCCACGATCAGGCCGCTGACCTTGCCGGGATACACGCGGTTGGCGCGGGCGATGGTCTGCATCAGCGTATGGTTGCGCATGGGCTTGTCGAGGTAAAGGGTTGAACAACTCGGCACGTCGAAGCCGGTCATCCACATGGCGCATACGAACACCAGCCGGAAGGGGTCATTGGGGTCTTTGAATTTCGCCTCCAGGTCTTCCTCCAGCATGCGCTTTCGGTGCGGCCGGATGTCCAGGCCCTTGTCGCGCATTTCGGCGATTTCATTCTGCCCCTGCGAGACCACCACGGCCATGTCGGTCGATT
Organism: FCB group bacterium; assembly: GCA_034004565.1. Lineage (GTDB taxonomy): Bacteria > Hydrogenedentota > Hydrogenedentia > Hydrogenedentales > SLHB01 > JAVEWL01. The sequence continues at coordinate 1,198 of JAVEWL010000025.1, forward strand.
TGAGGAATTCAACGCGCCCGCACAACGCCTGCCCGTGCTGCCATTCCGGCGAATCCTCCTGCTTGCCCTGCACGCCGTACCCCGGCAACGCACTCCACGCCTTGAGTTCGCTGTTGGCCTCGCGGAGCTTCTTTTTCCAGTACTTCCGCACCTTGTCGTACATCCGGACGGCGGTGGCCTTGTCGATGCAGATCACCATGCCTTTGCCCTGGAAGCCCCGTCCAATGAAATGCTCGACCAAGTCCTTCGCCACGGCCTCCAGGCGTTCGTCACGCGTGATCAGGTGGTATTCACGGGCAAACTCCCGCTCCAGCCTCTTTTCCTGCGCCTCGTCCAATTCCGCCGCTTCCAGCAGGCTCTCCATGTCCTCGTTGAGGTTTTCATTGATCAGTTGTAACTCAGGGATACGGTTCTCGTAATAGAGCGGTACCGTCGCGCCGTCGGCCACCGATTGCTTGAAGTCGTAAACGCTGATGTACTCGCCGAAGACCTGCCGGGTCTTCTCCTCGCCCACGATCAAGGGCGTGCCGGTAAAGGCCAGAAACGCGGCATTGGGCAAGGCCGCGCGCATGTTCAGCGCCAGCGTGTCGTATTGGCTGCGGTGCGCCTCGTCGGTGATGATGATGATATCGCGCCGCTCCGATAGTACCGGGTGCGGCTCGCCCTTTTCCGTGCGGAACTTATGGATCAGCGTGAAGACGTAGCGGTGATCCTCCGTGAGCAATTGCCGTAGGTGCTTGCTGCTTTCCGCCTGAGCGTGCCCCTCGGTTACCACCCCCGCCGAAGCGAAATGCTTGTAGATCTGCCCGTCCAATTCCTGCCGGTCGGTAATCACCACGAAAGTCCAGTTGCCCGGAACCTTGCGCAGTACCTTCTGGGCAAAATAGATCATCGAAACGCTCTTGCCGCTGCCCTGCGTGTGCCAGAAGACGCCCAGCTTGCCGTCGCGCTCGCGGATGTCGGCCAAGGCCTCCAAGGCATTATTGACGCCCAAATACTGGTGGTTCATGGCCGTCAGCTTGATCATGCCGCCGGGCACGTCCTGAAACAGTGTGAAGTTCTCCACGAGGTCCAGCAGCCGCGCCGGTGTGCAAACGCCCCGCAGCATGGTCTCCAGCGACACCCGGCCCAGCTCGTCCTCGCTGCCCACCTTCTTCCACTCGGCGAAATGCTCCCACCCCGCGCTTACGCTGCCCACCCGGCTCTCGCTTCCGTTCGAAAGTACGATCAGCGCATTCGGCCAGAAGAGCTGCGGTACGGTGTCCTTGTAATCGCGCAGGTTCGCGGTGTAGGCGGTTTCCAGGCGGCGATGAACGGCCTTCAGTTCGATGAACAGCAGCGGCAAACCGTTGACGAAACCGACCAGATCGGCACGCCGGGTATGCATTTCGCCCGTGACCCAGAACTGCGAGCAAAGCAGGAAATCGTTGTTGCGCGGATCGTTCCAATCGATCACCCGCACCACGTCCACAATCTCGCCGCCCCCTTCCGGATCCGGTATGCTCACCCGCACACCGTCCTTCAGCAACTGATAGATTTCCCGGTTCGCGGCAATGGGGCTCATACGCGAGCGGTCGCGGGTCAACTCATCGACGGCTTGCCGAATGGCCTCGGGCGGCGCGTCCGGGTTGAGTCGCTTCAAGGCCGGACCCAGGTGGGCGGTAAGAATGACCTCGGCGCGGGTCTCTCGGCCCAACATGCTCTCGCCATGATCAAACTCTTGGTAGGCATTAACCGTCGTCCAACCCAATTCCGCCAGCAGGGCAATGGCCGGTTTTTCGACCAGGGCGTCCTCGGTGTATCCGGCTGGGGTCATGAGTTGGTCTCCTTCTCGCGCTGCTCCAGAATCATGCGACCGCTCGGGGTAGTTCGGTACCGCTGGTTCTTGCTTCTTGGCTTATCGGGAAGGGTCATTTCCAGATACCCCAAGGCCATGAGACGGTTCAAAGCGGCCTTGAAACCGCCACTCCGTGTGCGGTGGCCCAGACTTTGGAGCAGGGCAGTAGAACTTTGAGGCTCAACGGCGCATTCCGCCAGTAGCCGGCTCTCGACACTGCCCAGTGGTTCATGGGCCTCGTCATGGGCCTGATCATGGGCCTCATGATGGGCCTGATCGTGTTTGCGAACGGGGGCTATCGGCCGGAACATGGCGGTAAAGAAATTATCAGTGGAAAACGTGGGCTCGGGGTAACCCTGCGCCCTGGCTCCGTCGCGCATTCGGCGGATACCCGTCCCTGCCTTCTCGATAAACGCAATCCGATGCAGCAAATCGGCAATCAGCGGATTTCGACGCACGCTCTTGTGTCCAAGGTCCTGCGGCAACATTCCCTTCGGCAGGCCACCGGGGCTGGACACCTCGATCCGGTCCTCGAAGATCTCAATGAAGACATTGGCCCCCTCGATGAACCAATCCCGGTGCATGACGGCGTTGGTGATGGCCTCGCGCAAGGCCGCCATCGGGTATTCCGGAATCTCCTCGCGCTGTAGCTTCTCGATCCGGTAGGCTGTGCGCGTGTTGCGCTCGATGAAGCGTAGGCTGTCTTCCAGGTCCGCCACCACTCCCCCGGCAAAATCCTTGCGGTCCAGCACATGGACCTTATCAACCCCTTTGAAAAGAAGGCAGGTGACGTAGGCCTGATTGAAAAACCGGCGAGGCTCGCGGGCAAAGAACAGAACGCCCGCATTTCGGAAAACGAGCTTGCCACCCGCTCGTTCCGCCGCCTCGATGTTCACCAGGATGTCCTCTACGGCCCCACCCCGCGCAATGGTGCTTTTCCCCAGCCAATCATGGAATTTCTCCGGGTCAAAGTCCTGGGGATACCGGAAACGGGTGCAAACGGACAGGTCGAAGCGGATCGCGGCGCTTTCCTGAAAGAAGCTGCGGATCTCGTCGCGGGACAACTTCTGCGTCACGGCCCCCTGCCGCCAGAAGAAACCGTCGCTGCATTGCACCGGCTTCGCGTCACTCTCCCGAACCGTTACCGAGATAACCTCGCCGACGCGATGCAGCAGAATCTTGATCGGCGGGTCACAGTTGCGTGCGATGTCCTGGATGCGCGCCCGCAGATCGTTGGTGTCGGTAATGCCCTTGACCGTGCCGTCGTCCCGCACCCCGAGAAGAATCCTGCCCCCTGCGGTATTGGCGAAGGCCACCAGTTCGCGGGCAAATGAAGAGGAAAGGCTCTCCTTGTACTCCAGCATCGCCCCTTCGCCTTCCTGAAGCAGGATCTCGAGATCGGCGGCCTTCATGCATTAACCCCCTTGGGAACGGTCGCCTTCGCTGCGGAAATCGGCTCCCTTCTGGTCAATTCCTGCTCGATCCTATCGGCCACGCGGTTGTTGGAAACCTTCCCAATGGTGCAGCGGACGGGAAGGTTGTAGCCCCATTCGCTGCATTCCCCGCTCGTAACCGCCTGCGAAGGGCTGACCGCGTGCGACCAACGCACCTCGCGGTGGTACTCGTCGCCGTTCTTCGTGCCGAACACGGAATTCTTCTGAACGGCGGAATCTCCGATTACCTCCCCAACGGCGACAATGCCCTTCCCGTTGACGAACATGAACACCCGCTGCCCCTTGGTGGGCAGGTTCATTTTGTGTTCCGTTTTCGCGTGCCCGTAGCCGCAGGCCGCAATCACGCCCTGGCCGAGCATCTTCTCGTAGGCCTTCGGCGCATACGTCTCGTTCGCGTTGAAGAACCAGTCACCGGCCCATTCCGTTTTCGATACAACCGGCGTCACGTCGATCTTGCTGATCTTGAGAAACACGTTCTCGCCGGCCTTGAACAGCCCGAAGGGAACGAAATCAATCGGCACGCCGTACCCGTCCCGCAACCAGGCTATGATCCGCTTCATGCTCTCGTCTTCGCGGGCGGCGAGAATATAGAGCCGCCGCTCCTTGAGGAAGTCTTCCTCCTTGAAGGAGTCGTTGTCGATAAATTTCCGGAATGCGTCCAGCAGGTTGCCCCGGCCCCCGTCTTTCTTCCACCGTTGGTCGAACTGCTCGTAATCCCATTCCGAAAGCCGCGCGGCATAGTCGAGGATCTGCCCGATGACGTTGCGGTCGCAGTGGTGCCGTTTGATCTCAACGATGATCAGCGTGCCCTGGCTGTCCACCACCAGAACGTCCGCCTGTAATTCGCCCGTAATCTCTTTTGCGATGATCATCACGGATTCGGGGTCGGAGAAAAGGATATCGGGCTTGCCGACTACCCAATTCTCGATGTTCTTTTCTTTGACGTCCAGTTCGCTTGCGCTGACGGGGCGAAGCTCGTCAAAGGTGTCGTCGCGCATGTCCACACGATACAGCGCTTCGGTCTCGTTCCGGAGCGGATCTACTGTTCCCGCCATATCATGGTCCCTTCGTATGCAAGCACGCCTCGGCGGATTGCGCCGTTGATGGCGGATTTGATGGGGGCGAGCACGGTGTCGGTCAAACGTCGGAAACCCAGGTGATTCGCCACGGCGCGGGTTACCTCATCGCGTTCGTATACGGTGCCCTTGCGCATGACCGAGCACAGGGTTTCGATCAGGGTGTCCCGGTCGTAGCTGTCCATGGTGGGGGTCTCGGGCCAGACCTCGGGGCCGTTGGTCCCGATGATCTTGCGCCGGATGGCCGCTCGCAGACGCCCCTGCAAGACTTCCTTGATGCGGCTGCCGAGCCGTTCGTAGCGCAACTCCGCCGATACGGCCTTCAGCAGCGTCGCCCGGTCGCTGATCCCCGTTTTGCGGGCCGCCTGCCGGAAGGCCGCCATTACCTCGTCCGTATCCCATTCTTCCACGGGAACCGGTGCCGTCCGGCGCTCCGGGGCTTCCTCTTCGTATGCCTCAGACTCTTCGGCGGCTTGGGCGAGGAGGTTCATCTGCGTTCCTCGAACGGCCACCGTCGCGGGCGACGTCTCGTCTTGGAAGGATTCGGGGGGAGCATCCAATTCCTCGGGAATGGTGATATCGAGGTCCGAGACATCTACCTCGCCCGAAATGAGTTTTGGTAGTAGCAAATCACGCGTGCGGCGAAGATATAAAATTTGGCGTTGGAGAAACTCGCGCTGCTTGTGAATATCGCGCGTGATGTGGTCGTAATTGCTCATTAGCGGACGCGACGGCAGCACGATTTCAAAGTTGTTGAGCGTATCTTTGGTAAGCGCCTCGCGGGTCGCGCCTCCCTGTGCAAGAGCCAACAACTGTTGCTTTCGCTGGTCACTGTTAATGGCGTCAAGGACGTAGAACGGACTGGCCTTCGCCGTGTCGGTTCGCACGATAGCAACGTGCTGGTTGACTCGGGCTGGGAGCAGGAAGGAGGGTACCATGGCACATCTGGCCACAGAGGCCCCGGTGATGTTCAACAGAATATCATTCTCCTCAATCTCCACGTTGTTGAGTGCAGTGGCTTGCTGCTCGCTAATATGCGCCAGGTTTGCAAACTCGAAATTGTAGTCATAAACATTCAGGCTACGGATGAGATGAATGCCTTCGGACTCATAGGCTTCTTTTCCGCCTCGCGGCGTGGCGCCGCTACCAATCTTGGTCGTGACGGCCTGGAGCGTTGTTGCTTCCCATCCCTCGGGAATGGGACCGAGGGGCGAATCGGTAAAGCGGGCGTGCTGGTGGCCGGGGAAGCGGAACTTGACGAACCACTCGCGGTAGAGGTTCTGCGCCATCTCCTCCAGAATCTTGATCCGCCGCAGGTTGTTCTCGATCAGGTCGTCGTACGCCGAGAGTATCGCCGCAATCTTCCGCTGCGTAGGGAGCGGCGGGACCGGTACATTAAGGAATGCCAACTCGCTTCCTCTGATTCCAGCGGCTGCCACCTGCATTACCAAAGATTGGATATTTGCTTTACCTTGGTGCGAATCAAAGTAGTAATAGTAGAAAAGCGGCTCAACCTTGCTCTTATCTAAGCGTACCCTTATAAGATGAGACTCAAAACATGTAATTTCGGGAACATCCATAATTATGCTGCACTTGCCCGTCCCTTCTAGAACAAGGGATTGGCGAGCAAAGATCAAATCTCCCTTCTGAAGAGAAAACCGATCAACTTCGGAATTAGAGAGTAGAACTAGTTCCATACTGGGATTCCAGAGCCTCCCGTATTCAAACAACTCGCCCATGTTCACCATTTTGTAGCCTGAACCCCGTACCGCCTTGGGGCGTGTGATGCCGTTTCTGGAACTCTCAGCATATATTGCATTGAAAGGTTGAAGAGGCCAGTGGTGCATCATCCGCCCTCCAGCAACTCGACCACATTCTCCGCGATCCGGTCTTCCAGTTCGCGGGCTTCGGCGTTGAGGGTTTCCGGTTCATTCAGCATGCCTTCTCCCGAAGATCCCATTACGCCTTCTCCTCTGTGGTCGCGCCCAATCGCGCCCGCGCCAACGCTATTGCCCGCTGCAGTTTTTCCGCGAGCAATTCGCGGGGGGGCAATTCCACCAGGTATTCGGCGACGTGGATTCCCGATTGACTCAGTTCCAGCAGTTCGATCTGCTCCTGATTCTTGCCGGCGCAGAGGATCATGCCGATGGGCGCGTACTCTCCCTCGTTGCGTTCGTTCTTGTCGAGCCAGCGCAGGTAAAGTTCCATCTGCCCTTTGTGCTCGGGGCGGAACTTGTCCAGTTTCAGTTCGATAGCGACCAAGCGGCGCAAGCGGCGATGAAAGAAGAGCAGGTCGAGATAGAAATCGTCCCCGTCGAGGGTAATGCGTTTCTGGCGGGCGACAAACGAGAAGCCGATGCCCAGCTCGAGAATGAAGGCTTCCATTTCGCGCAGAATGGCGGCTTCCAGGTCCCTTTCCTGAAAGGCGCCGGTGAGTCCGAGAAAGTCGAGTAGATAGGGGTCGCGAAAGACGAGGTCGGGGGAGAGCGCATTCTCGTCCCGCAGCGCGTCGAGTTCGATGCGGGCCAGATCCTCCGGCTTCCTGGAGAGCGCGGTGCGCTCGTAGAGCATGGAGCCGATCTTCTCGCGCAGGGTGCGGACGCTCCATCGCTCGATGCGGCACATCTCGGCGTAGAAGTCTTTTTGGAGAGGGAGCTTGAGGTAGATGATTTCCTTGAAATGGGACCAACTTAATTGTCTCGACAGTGTAGAGACTATTTGCATGTCGGGAAACGCCTCGACGAATCGGAGCATGTGATGGATATTCTTCGACGAGAATCCGCCGCCGTAATCCCGCGCCAATTCTTGCGACACTGTCGCAAGAATCTCTTTGCCGTATTCGGCCCGCTCGCCTTTGAGAATCTCCTCGCCGACCCGCTTGCCGACGCGCCAGTAGAGCAGGGTCAGGCCGGCGTTGACTGTGGCGGCGACCCCTTGCCGGGTCTCCTCGATCATGCGGCGGAGGTCTTCCAGAAGCGGAGGCGACGCCACGGGCGAAACAGGTTTCTTTTTTTCCAGATCGCGTTTCCCGCTCCCCATCATTCGCCCTCCAGCAACTTGGCCACATTCTCGGCGATCCGCTCTTCGAGTTCGCGGGCTTCGGCGTTCAGGGTTTCGAGTTCCTCGTTCAATTCCTCCAGCCGTTCCTTGAAGTCGAAATCGTCTTCGGCGCGGGCCGTCACGCCTACGTAGCGGCCGGGGTTGAGGCTCCAGCCCTGGGCTTCAATTTCGGTGAGCGTGGCCACCTTGCATAGGCCCGCCACATCGGCATACGCGGGCTTCTTGCCGAAGTGCTCGGTCAGCAAGGCGGCGCTGTCGTGCAGGTTCTCGACGGCCTCGCCACGATAGAGCCGGGCGATGTTGGCCAGGAACTCGATCTGCGCCGGGGTCCAGTCGCGGTGGGCGCGGTCGATCTGGCGGTAGAGATGGCGTGCGTCGATGAAGAGCACGGTATCGGCGCGTTTGGTACCGCGCTTGCCCCGGTCGAAGAACCAGAGCGTGCAGGGCAGGGTCACGGTGTAGAAGAAATTGGAGCCGACCGCGACCATCACGTCCACAGCGCGGGCCTCGATCAGCTTCTTGCGGATCTCCATTTCGGATCCGCGCGCGTCGGAAGCGGAATTGGCCATGACGAACCCGGCCCGGCCCTTGTCGTTCAGGGCGCTGTAGAAAAGCTGGATCCAGAGGTAATTGGCGTTGTCGGGCTTGGGCAGGCCGAAGGGGAAGCGCTTGTCCTTCTCCAGGCGCTCCTTGTTCACCTTGTCCACGTTGAAGGGCGGGTTGGCCATGACGAAGTCGAACTTGCCGATGGACTCGTGCAGGTCCTCGTAATAGGCATTGCCCTGCCGGATGTCGCCGGAAAGGCCGTGGACCGCGAGGTTCATCTTGCCCAAGCGCACGGTCTCGCCGACCTTCTCCTGGCCATATACGCTCAGTTCCGCGCCGGGGTTCTTCTTGTGTTCCGCGACGAAGCGGGCGCTCTGTACGAACATGCCGCCGGAGCCGCAGGCCGGGTCGAAGATGCGCCCTTGAAACGGCTCGATGATGCCGACGATCAACTGAACGATGGCCGTGGGGGTGAAGAATTCGCCGCCCTTCTGGCCCTCGCTCATGGCGAAATGCCCCAGGAAATACTCGTAGATCTTGCCGAAAGCGTCCCCTTCGATGTCCATGGGGATGGAATTCAGCGTCTTCAGGAGTTCCTTCAGCAGGGCGTTATCGAAGCGGTTGTAGGTCCGGGGCAGAACGTCCTTGAGGTCGGCATTCTGTTCCTCGATAAGGCGCATAGCCTCGTTGATGGCCGCGCCGATGTTGGCTCCCTCGGGCTGGGTGATGAGCCACGAGAAGCGGGCGGTTTCGGGCAGGTAGAGCACGCCCATCGCCTGGTAATCGGCCGGACCGATCTTGCGGCGTCCCGTGCTCTGCCCCTCGAGCTTCTTTTCCGCCACCTGAAACTTGTGATCGGCATACCGCAGGAAAACCAGCCCCAGCACGGGCACGGAGTATTCCGAAGACTTCAGCTTGGAGTTGGCGCGGAGTTCATCCGCCGCTTCCCACAGGCGCGATTCAATATTGTTGCCGTTGTGATTCATGCCTTCTCCATTTGACCCACCCCGGAAGGTCTCGCCGGTCGCGTTTCGCGCCGAAACGGCCGCCCCTCCGCTCAAGCAAACAGGTGCCCACCGCGCAGACACGCCGATCCGTGAATGAATCGCTTAGGTTCCTCTCCAGAATGCGCGCAAGCCCTTTGCCCGTATTCCCCAAATACAATTCGCGCTACCTTACTCAACCCGTTGAGGGTTCACGGGTTCAAAGGTAGCAGACAAAGGCAATGATGGGTTCTTTTCGCGGCGATGTCAATGGCGGGTTTGGTGGCTGGGGGCTTGGAGCTTGGGCCTAGCGGTTGCGGTGATTGAGTCCAGACCGGGAAGGGGCTGTTTCATCTCGACGCTTGCTTGATGCGGCCTTCCTTGCTCTGTAGACGCTCCCCAGGGGCGTTTCCAGCCCACATCGGCCCGCACCTTCAATTCGGCCTCTTCAAAGGTGATGTCGGACCATCGCAATTGAAATCCTTCGTTTCCGCGGAGTCCCGTATGCGGCAGGACCGTGATGTAGGGACGCAGGTAGTCTGTGAACGTGCCAGGCGGGGGCGTTAGCGTTTTTGGTCTGACTCGGACTTGCCCGCCCTTTCACATTCAGGATAAGTTCCGCGGTCGCAAAGGTGAAATGGTTCAGGCTTGAACCCGCAAAGAAACCCGCGGGTTCAAACCTGAACCGTTATGGGCGCTTTCAGGTTTTTCGGCCTTCCTCGAGATTGGCGGCGGCAAAGTCCCAGTTGAGCAATTTCTCGATGACCGCGTTTACGTAGTCGGCGCGCTTATTCTGATAGTCCAGGTAGTAGGCGTGCTCCCAGACGTCTATCGTCAGGAGAGGCGTCATGCCTTGGGTCATGGGGTTCTCGGCATTGCCCGTTTTGACGACCTTCAGGGTCTCGCCCTCTTTCACCAGCCAGGCCCACCCGCTGCCAAATTGCGATGTGGCGGCTTCGGCTAGCTGTTTCTTGCAGGCGTCCATGCCCTCGAAGGAACTCTCAATTGCTTGCTTCAGTGCCGCCGGCGGTTCGCCGCCCCCACCGGGTTTCAAGCTGTGCCAGTAGAAGGTGTGGTTCCAGGTCTGGGCGGCGTTGTTGAAGATGGGAGCGGTCTCGGCTTTCGCTGCGGTGGCCAGAATGATTTCTTCGAGGGGCATGTCCTCGAATTCGGTTCCCGCGATGAGCTTATTGAGGTTGTCCACGTAGGCCTTGTGGTGCTTGCCGTGGTGGAAGGAAAGGGTGTTGGCGGAGATGACCGGGGCCAACGCTTCCTCCGGGAAAGGAAGCGCCGGAAGAACATGGGCCGCCGCCGCCCGCGCCACACGCGGAAGTCCGGCCACGGCGACCAGAGATGCCGCCCCTGCCACCGCAAGGAAACGCCGCCGGCTGAAACTCGCATCGCTGTCACGGTTAATCGTCTTCATGTTTCCTCCATTCCATGTTGAGTAAGGGGCCAAGCCTTTACATCGAGCCGGAGAATGGTCAGTGTGCCGTGAATGGAACAAGTCAACGATACCATAATTGTGCTACTTCGGCATCTCTTGTTGATACCCATGACATGGTGGTATGGCCGGCTGTTGCCGCGCGATTAGCGGAGAGGGCCAAGGGGCTGTTGGGGAGAGTACGGCACAGAGTTCACTTTCGTCCGTTGTGCCTGTTGCGGAACAGACTTGAAAAAGCGGCGGCGAGAGTATTACGATTACCATAATCGTAATATCATGGGAGGCTGTCATGCGTCGGAAATTCAAGGGGGAGGGCATGGGGCTAGACCTGCGGCGGGCCCATCGATCCGGCTTCACGCTTATCGAGTTGCTGGTGGTGATAGCCATCATCGGCATCCTGGCGGCGATCCTGCTGCCGGCACTGTCGCGTGCCCGCGAAGCCGCCAATCGCGCCACATGCCAGAACAACCTCAAGCAGTTCGGTTTGGTTTTTCGGATGTACGCATCCGAGAACCGGGGGGGCTATCCACCTCTGGCCGGTTTTGCCAATGCCAACGGTGCGACCCTGTTCAGCGCGCCGGCGGGCATGGCGCTTTTCCCCGACTACCTGGCGGACACCGCCGTGGCAGTCTGCCCATCGGATCCCGGCCTTGACGGTGCGGGCGAGTTCGTCGCGGACCGGCTCCCGGAAGAGGGGGATTTTGGCGCGTGGCGGACGGATGCCCTGGCCGCGAGCGATCGGGTGTCCATTGAATACTATCTCAGCGCCGAGTTGGGGCGTTCGTACGCGTACAAGGGATACGTCGCCACGGGACTGGCGGAATACTTCGGCGTGTGGGGTCAGACGTTTGCGGCGCCTTCCCTGGGCACAATCCCTGTCCTTTACATTGACGTGCCGGTTCACTGCAAGGACTACGATCGGGATCTTCCCTTCGATACGAGCGCCTGGCCGGCATTCCTTCCGGCGGGAGAAGCGATGGGCACTTCGGGGGGCGATACCGTCTTGCGCTTGCGAGAAGGCGTCGAGCGCTTCCTTATGACCGACATTAACAACCCTGCGGCGGGGGGCGCGGCCAGCAGCCGCATGGCGGTGATGTGGGATGCTTTTGGCAGCGCGTCATCGGCCCAACAAACCGCCGGCATGGCCGTGTTTAACCACGTGCCCGGCGGCGGAAACGTGCTGTACATGGATGGCCACGTGACCTACATCCGCTACCCGGCGGGTTTTCCGTATCTGGCGGACGAGCGTCTGCTGCGAGAGAGCAGCCATTTCGGGCTTCGTTAAGAATGGGTATGTTCGCCCTTGGGCGAGGAGGAATCCGGTGAGTAGCGTAAACTGGGTCTGTTTCGGCGTGTTCCTGGCAGGGCTTGGGTGCCTTTTGATGGGGTTTCACGACGGTGAAGTTCCTCACGAAGTACCCCAGGAAGGGCGTCCTTTCCTGGTGCTCAAGTCGCTGCCGCTCGACGCCCACGCCTACTGCGACGAGGCTCGGATGCTGGTCCGAAAGGGGATTCCCGCGAAGTACGGGCCGGAAGAATGGGATTCGGTAGTGTTGACGCACGAACTGCACCAGCACCTGGGCATCTACACGACCTTGGGGGCCAAGATGGGGGTGCGTGCCCGCGAACTGCTCAGCGCGCCGATGCGTAGCGTTCACGTAATCGCCGAGACCGGCCGCGAACAGCCGCTGGCGTGCATGGTGGACGGCATCCAAGTGGCCCTGGCCAGCACGCTCGCGCAGGGCCTGATCGAACTGCCGGACAGCGATAGTCCGAGTCCGTCCGCGACGTTCCGCCACGGCGACAAGACGGTTCGGCTGCGACTGAAGGATGACGCCGCGGACCGTGTCCAGGAGATCATTCGTCGCGCGAGCAAGGCGCACGGGTTTCAGTCTCCTGCCTATTTCGAGGCGATCGAGGCGGAATCCTTCGACGTATGGGCGGAGTTCGACCGGCACGAGGTTTTTGAGGTCGTGCCGGCGCCTTGACGGTTATCGGCCTGCTCGACCTTAGCGCATCCCAACGGTCGCGGAGGCTGTTTCCTTCTCGTAAGGCCACATGACCACGCCGCCGTCCATCACGCGGACGTTCTCGAATCCCGCGGCTTCCAGGATGAGGGCGGCTTCGTAGCCTCGAAGGGAAACCTTGCAAAAGGCAATAATGGGCGTCTTCGGATCGAGTTCGCCCAAGCGGCCGCGGAGGGCGCCGAGCGGGATGTTGATTGAATCCGGCAGGCGCACTTCCGCCCACTCCACGGGGCCTCGCACGTCGAGGAAGACGAAGCGCTCGCCGCGCTCTTGCATCGCGTGCACGTCCATGGGCGTGACGCCGCGCATCGTGCCGTCGAGTTTGTTTCGGGCGATGTCGGCGGCGGTGATGAGGTTGTCCATGGCGGGGGCAAACGGTGGCGCGTAGCAGAGGTCGAGCTTGGCGATGTCATCGACGCTCATGCCGGCGGCGATGGCCGTCGCGGCGACGTCGATCCGCTTGGAACCGTCGCTCGGACCGACGGCCTGGGCGCCGAGGAGCTTGCGGCTGACCTTGTCCACCACCAGTTTGAGCATCAGGGTTGCGGCCTTGGGCATGAAGTGGGCGCGGTCGGGACCGGGGCTCAGTACGGTGATTATGTCATAGCCCGCGGCTCGCGCTTCGGCTTCCGTTAGACCCGTCCTCGCCGCGCGGTAGCCCAGTACCCGGCACACGGCGCTGCCCAGCACGCCGGGGAATTCGTCGTGGCCGCCGCAGATGTTTATGGCGGCGACGCGGCCTTGTTTGTTCGCGGTGGAGCCGAGCGGGGCGTAGCACGGACGGCCGGTGACGAGATGGCGGGTTTCGGCGCAGTCGCCCACGGCGTAGATGTCGGGGTCGCTGGTCCGCATGCCGCCGTCCACGCGAATCGCTCCCGTGGAACCTATTTCCAGCCCCGCTTCCTTGGCCAGCCCAATGTTGGGACGCACGCCCACGGCCAGGATCACCAGATCCGCGCTCAAGCGGCCCGCCGAGGTTACGACGCCCGTCACGCGGTCTTCCCCTTCTATCTCGCGCACGGCGGTATTCGTAAGCACTTTGACGCCGCAGGTGGCCATGTGGCTTTCCAGCGCCTTGGCCATCTCCCAGTCCAGCAACGTGAGGATTTGAGGCTGCATCTCGACCACGGTAACGCGGCAGCCGCGCTCCGCCAGGGCTTCCGCCATTTCCACGCCGATAAGCCCGCCTCCCACCACGACCGCTTCCACGACCCCGCCCGCATCAACGGCGGCGCGCACCTGTTCGGCATCCTCGAGGGAATGCATGGTGAAGACGCCTGGCCGGTTGGCGCCGGGAATGGGCGGCACCACGGGACGGGCGCCCGTGGCCAGCACCAGGCTGTCGTACGCGAGCCAGGTTTCCGTTCCGTCCGCAAGGCGCCGCGCCAGAACACGCTTGCCCGCGCGATCGATTTCGACCGCCTCGGTCCGCGTCTCGACACGAACGTTCTTCACCTTGGCAAAGAAACCCGCATCCCGAACGACGCCGGCGGCGGTACTCATAAGTTCGCTAAGCTCTTTGACGGTGCCGGAGACGTAGTACGGCAGGCCGCAGCCCGCAAAAGAGATCGCGCTACCGCGATCCAATACCGTCACTTGCGCGTGAGGATCGAGACGCGCCACTTTCGAAGCCGTCTTCGGTCCCGCCGCCACACCCCCGATGATCAGCACCCTTCTCCCGCTATCCATGCTCAAAACCCTTCCTCTTGCGTAATCAATGGGCGTATAACCGCCCTGCCTGCGCGATTATTTCACTCTGTAATACGGAATCCCTTGCACCACTACGCATCGAACCGCATCCGACGCGATCAAGCGTTCCGCCAGCTTCGCCACCTGGCTCCGGTGGATCCGCAGTCCTTGCGCGATGTCCTCGGAGGAACACGGCCGTCTGCGGATCATGTCCATCAGTTGCGCCTCGTCAGCATCAGAAGTACCGGTTTCTTCACAATAGACGCGTTCGGCAATGACCTCGGCATCAGGCCCGAAAAGCCGGCACAGGGCTTCGAGTTGGTCCCGTGGCACGGCCTCGGCAAACGGCTCCGCCGGAGGCCGGACGGCCGTATTGATGTGGATGCGGTCGGGCCGGATTGCCTTCAGGTGTTGGCAAATGCGCCGCACTTCTCGCGCATAGGCGGTGTAGCCTGCCAGCAAGAGCACCTCGAGCCAGTACCGGCCGCGGTATTCCCGCCGGAAGTCGATCAGCCCCTGCACGATTAGTTCGAAGCGAAGATCCTCGTGCGGCCGATTGACGGCTTGGAACAGCGCATCGTCGCCGGCGTCAAGCGACGGAATGACCAAGTCGGCCGCCAGCAGACCTTCGCGAATATCCGGGCGCCACAGGAGCGAGCCATTGGTCAGAACGGCCAGCGGGATCGAAGTCAGGCGTTTAATGCCCTCAACCAATTTCCCCAGGCCTTCATAAAGTGTCGGTTCCCCCGATCCGCCAAGCGTAATATATTCGGGGGCCGAATCCAGATGCCCCTTGACCTCTTCGAAAACCTGGTCCACGGGGATCCACTGGACCGGTTCCACCGTCTTGCGGGTCGTTCGGCCCAGTTGACAGTAGATGCAGTCGTAGGTGCAGGTCTTGAAGGGAACAAGGTCAACGCCCAGCGAGCGCCCCAGTCTTCGGGATGGCACGGGACCAAATACACAACTCATGACGCTATCCTGCTTTCGCCCGGCTTGGTTCGGGCGCCACGGAAATACTTCGGTTGAACTCCATACGGGTGCCTGCGCCGCAGGGGACGCATTGCTCCGGGAATGTGGACCAAAGACCCACAAAGGCCTTGAGGCCGGTGCAATGCGCGGGTCCCAGGCGGGGTTTGCCGAGCGCCGCCAGGTATTCAACCGTATGCGCAATGCGCTCGGGCGAGGCGCTCAGCAGGTGCATGCCGCCCAATACGGCGGCGATGGGCCGGTCCTCCGTCAAGCTACGGATGTACGACAGGGTATTCACGATACCCGCGTGCGCGCAGCCGAGAAGCACCACCGTGCCCTGGTCCGTATCGAAGAAGAGCGCCTGGTCGTCTTCCAGGGGGTCGCGAACCCGGCAACTCGCCTCGATGAAGAACGGCCCGCCCGTGTCTTCGAAGGCGTTCTCGCGCGGAACGGGACCTGTGACCCACAGGCCCGGCAGGATTTCGGTGGGATGCGTGGTCCAGGTGATTGTCCCTGCGCCCTGGGCCGCGTGAAGGGAAACCTCCGGTATTCCAATCTCGCGCACCGAGCCATCGTTGCCTCGCGTAAACTTCGGCTCAAACGCCATCGTGTGGGCGTAGATACGCGCCTGCGGAGCGGCCGTGAACACGCTCGGCAGTCCGCCGGTGTGATCGAAGTGACCGTGGCTCAAGACGACCGCTTCGGTTTTGGCCAGGTCGATTCCCAACACACGCGCGTTGTGTTCAAGCGCCATGCCCTGGCCCGTGTCGAAAAGAATGGCGTGGCCATTGGCCTCGACCCAGTAGGACAGGCCGTGCTCGCCCAGCAGGCGTGCGCCGTGGGCCGAATTCTCGACCAGGACTGTTACGTTGACCGTCGGGCTCATTCCGTATGCTCCGTTGAGGCATCCGCCTCCGTTGCGAAACGTCCATCGGCGATACCGTTGCGCTCGAGAAACAGGCGCATGGATACGGCCGATGGGCCGCGGGTTCAGGGAGACCCGCGGCCCATTCTCATGCTCAGTGGTCGCAGATGTTGGCTCCAACCTCGAGGGTGCCGTTCAAGTACTGCATCACCAGGTCGTCCGGCGCGCCACCGGAGGCGCCGACGATGACCTGGATCCCGTTTTGTTCGAAGAGCTGCCGGGCGCGCATGCCCATGCCGCCGGCAATGATCACGTCCGCGGCCATCTCTTCGTGAAGCCATTTGGGCAATACGCCCGGTTCGTGCGCCGGCGGCACGTGATAGATCGTTTTGGTAATCGTGCGCGTGGCCTCGTCCACCTCCGCTATCGCGAACAATTCACAGTGCCCAAAGTGCTGGCACAGGAGGCCGTTTACTACCGGTATTGCTACGTTCATCTTACTTTCCCCATGTTGGCGGGGGACGTTATTGCGTCCCCGCTTCGGTTCATTACACACTTGCCTTGGTTTTCGCCGCCGGCAACTTTTTCAACGTCATAAACCAATCCAGCACCGTGGTGCCCTCGCCCGCATTCTCGACCCGATCCTTGGCGGCGCCGCACGAACCCGGCGGCGGCACGATCACGTCGTCGCCGGGCCGCCAATCGGCCGGTGTCGCCACGTGGTGCTCGTCGGAAGTTTGCATGGCAATCAGAATGCGCTTGATCTCCTGCATGTTGCGCCCGTTCGAGAGGGGGTAGTACAGCATCGCACGCACGATCCCCTGGGGGTCGATGAGGAACACGGCGCGGACGGCCTGCGTGGTACTGGCCTGGGGTTGGAGCATCCCGTAGGCCTTCGAGACCTCCATCGTCAGGTCGCTGATAACCGGGAAGGTCACCTCGACGTTCTTCATTCCCTTGTACTCGATCTTCTCCTTGATGGTCCTCAGCCAGGCGATGTGGCTGAAGGTGCTATCGATGGAGAGGCCTATCAACTCGCAATTCAAGTCCCGAAATTCCTGCTGCATCGAGGCGAATGTCATGAACTCCGTCGTGCACACGGGCGTGAAATCGGCCGGGTGCGAGAAGAAGATCACCCATTTTCCTTGATAGTTCTCTGGAAAGCGGATTGTTCCCTGTGTGGTTTCGGCTTCGAAGGCGGGCGCCTTCTCGCCGATGAGGGGCATCTGACGTGTCGTTTCACTCATGGTAGGCTCCTTTCATATTATTGGCCAACGCGGCAGCGCGTGGGCCCAATCGCGCAAATTTTCATGTGCCGGATTGTGGAACCCAGCCCGCCAGGGTTGCCACCAGGAGAGCAGCCAGGAATCCCACTACACACCGCGCGCATTTGACGAGCGAGCGCCATCGGTTCGGTCCCTCGAACAGCTCTTTCATCCGGCACCTCCATTCTCGGCTCGTGCGGGATTACACAGGTCGTTACCGCACTTTTACGGCAAGGCAACGGCGATGGCCTCGGCGATTTTGCTCAAGGCTTCGATCCCCGGATGTCCCGCCGCTTTATGGATACGGACTCGCCCCTCGTCGCAGGCCTCCACAAAGGCCGGATCGATGGGGATGCGTCCCAGGAACGGCACGCCCATCTCGGCGGCCATGCGTTCTCCCCCATCCTGCTTGAAGATGGCGATATGCTCTCCGCACTTCGGACAGGTGAACCCGCTCATGTTCTCGACCACGCCCAGGACCGGCAGGTTAACCCGCCGGCAGAAGTCGATGGACTTGCGGACGTCCGCGAGGGCCACGTCTTGCGGGGTCGTCACCACAATGGCGCCATCCGCGTCGGGGATGAGCTGGGCGATGGAAAGCGGTTCGTCACCGGTGCCCGGAGGACAATCGATCACGAGCACGTCCAGGTCGCCCCACGCCACGTCCTTCAAGAACTGCTTGATGACGCCGATCTTCATCGGGCCTCGCCAGATGACGGCATCGTCGGCATGTCGCAGCAGGAAACCGATCGACATCACCTTGAGGTCGCCGAGTTCCATCGGCAGGATCGTGTCGCCTTCCAATTCGAGCTGGACGTCTTCCATGTGGAGCATCTTCGGCACGCTCGGCCCGTGAATATCGACGTCGAGCAAGCCCACCCGCCGGTCGGTCAGCGACAAGGCCGCGGCCAGATTGACCGCGACGGTGCTCTTGCCCACGCCGCCCTTGCCGGACAGCACAACGATTTTGTGCTTGATGCGACAGAGCCGCCGCTGAATCCCCTGGCGATCTGCAAAATCCTTTTCGCTCTCGCCCTGAAGCGGCGTTTTGCCGCCACAATCTTCCCGCGAGCATTCGCCGCAACTTTCCGCACGTTGAACACGGAAGTCGGCGACGGCTGCCTTGATTGTGTTGGCCGCAAGCAAGGCGCAGTGCCGGGACTCCTCGGAAAGCCCGCCGACGGCCTCCAGCACATCGTCCTGAGAGAGGTTTGAGGCTTCATCAACGCTCATGCCTTCGGCCAAGGAGGCCGCCGCGCTGCCGCTGAGAATAGACGACCAGCATCCGTCCGTCGTATACCGCACGCGCGCAATACGCCCCTCTCGAACGCCT
>JAVEWL010000026.1:0-19717 GCA_034004565.1 FCB group bacterium
GACGGATATGTTCGGGCGTACGTATACGGGCCGGCGCGTCTTCATCGTCGAGTAGGCGCAGCACCTCCTCACAGACGTGTGGCACCCCCAAGCCGGCTTCATGGCGTGGGGGTGTGTTTTTTCGATGGACCATATGGACGAGATGGACTTGATGGACTAAGAGCCTCCCTCACCTTGCTCCAAGGAGAGGGAGATTGTCCTCGTTCCTCGTTCTTCGTTCCTCTCTTCGCGGTATACTTTCACTGCACACTACCGTTTCCATTCCGCAAGGAGACCCGCCATGAGCCACGCCGCTATTCTGGAGCAAATGCGCCGCCGCATCACGCCGGAGTCATACGAGGAAATCCGTTCGCTTTGGAAGAAGCACTCCATCGCCGAAGACGCGCGCGACATCGCAGGCCTGATGTCGACGCTTACAGAGGACTGCGTCTACGAGTTGCCGCAGACCGGCCATTCCTGGCATGGGCACGAGGGGGCGACGCGCTTCTATCTATCGCTGCTCGAGGCATTCCCGGATGTGCACTTCGACCTGCAACAGATCGTCATCGGCCCGCAGGGCGTATTTGAAGAGGCCCATGCCACCGCCACGCACAAGGGCCAATGGCTCGACCGCGCGCCGACCGGGCAAGCGGTGGCGTTCGAGGTGCTGATCCAGTTCCCCTGGGACGCGGAACGGCGCCGATTCAAGGGAGAACGCGTGTATTTCTTCTGGGACCTCGGCTCTTGAACCCCTGAATCCGCAGGTTTCTTCGCGGGTTCAAGCCTGAACGGCTCGTACCATGAGCATGCGGATTCAATCCTGAATGGCTCTAGACCGGATGGTGTCGAATCGTGAAACACAGAAAGGGCGAGTCCAAAACTGGACCCGCCCTGAACGGGATTTGCGAACGAAGCGTTTAGTCTTCTTTGTACTCGCCGATGCCCACGAGCTCGATCCGGCCGACGGGGGCGGCGTCGCCCTTGCGGAAGCCCAGATGGAGGATGCGGGTGTACCCGCCGGGGCGCTGGGCAAAGGCCGGCCCGATTTCGCCGAAGAGGGTCGACACGGCGGCATCGTGGCGCAGGGCGGCGAAGGCGCGACGCCGGTTGTTGACGTTGTCCTGCTTGGCGAGTGTAATCAGGGGCTCCGCGAATATGCGCAGCTCCTTGCACTTCATCAGGGTCGTTTCAATGGCCTTGTGGGTAAACAGGGACACGGCCAGATTCTTCATCGTCGCCTTGCGGTGTGAAGTGGTGCGCCCCAGTCGCCGACCTGCTCTACGGTGCCTCATGCTATGGATTCCTCAATCGTTCTGAACGGGTTATTCGTCTTCGTCTTCCAATTCCGCGTCGTCGTCGATTTCTTCGAGGTCGACGGCGGTGCGGGTTTCGGCTCCGGCGGCGGCGCCGGACATCATTCCGAGGGACAGGCCCATCGTTTCCAGGATGGACTTGATCTCGTCAAGCGACTTCTTGCCAAAGTTGTGGAACTGGAGCATTTCCGATTCGTCGCGGGCCACGAGGTCGCCGATGGTGCGGATGCTGGCGGCCTTGAGGCAGTTGGCGGCGCGGACGCTCAGTTCAAGCTCTTCGACCGGACGGCCCAGCACACGGGCCAGTTCGGGATCTTCCACCGAGGACGACGCCGAGCCGTCGAGCGACTCCTTGTCTTCCTGGAGGAAGATGCGCAGGTGTTCGACCAGCAGTTCGGCCGCCTCGTGCAGCGCCTGCTCGGGGGCGATGGAGCCGTTGGTCCATACGTCGAGAAGCAGGCGATCGTAGTCGGTCTGCTGCCCCACGCGGGCGTCTTCGACGAGGAAGTTCACCTTCGTCACGGGCGAGAAGTTGGCGTCGAGGTAGATCGTGCCGAGGGCGGCATGTTCGAACTCGAGCTGCTCCGCGGTGATGTAGCCGCGGCCGCGGGCCACTTTGATGTCCATCGAGACGTTGGTGTTGTCGCCGGTGGCGGTGAAGACCACCATGTCGGGGTTGAATACGTCGATATCCTTCTCGCCGAATACCATGGCGGCGGTGACTTCGCCGGCGCCGCGGTGCGTGAAGGTGAAAATAAGCGGCTCTTCCCGGTTCAGGCGCAATTGGCAGCGCTTGAAGTTGAGGACCATGTCGGTCACGTCCTCTTTAACGCCGGGGATGGCCGAGAACTCGTGCTGCACGTTTTCGACGTGGATGGCGGTGACGGCGGTCCCTTCGAGGGACGCCATCAGCACGCGGCGCAGCGAGTTGCCGATGGTGGTGCCGTAGCCGCGCTCGAAGGGCTCCACGATGAACCGCGTGAAGCGGTCCGTGGCGCCTTCGTCGGCCTTGACCCACTTGGGTATAACGAAATCTCTAGCGATCATGGCTCACAGCCTCCCGGTAGATGGGGCCAATCCTATTCCGCTGAATCGGATCTGCATTTGCGGACAGTGGTACTCGGTCGGCTTGACTACACCCGGCGGCGCTTCGGCGGACGGCACCCGTTGTGGGGCACCCCGGTCACGTCGCGGATGAGGGAAATATCCAGCCCTGCCGCCTGGATGGCCCGGATGGCCGATTCGCGGCCGGCGCCGGGTCCGTTCACATGCACGCGAACCTCGCGCAGGCCGACATCGCGCGCGGCGGAAGCGGCCTTCTCGGCGGCAACCTGCGCGGCAAACGCCGTGCTCTTGCGGGATCCGGAAAAGCCAACGCCGCCCGCGCTCGCCCACGAGATCGTGTTGCCTTGGGGGTCGGTAATCGTGACGATCGTGTTGTTGAACGTCGCCTGGATATGCGCGACTCCCGAAGTCACGTTCAGCGATGTGCGACGCTTCTTCGCCCTGACTTTCTTCTTCTCTTTGGCCACCTGAGGAATCCTCCTGCTGCTCTACTTTTTCTTCACGGTCGCGCCACGGGGTCCCTTGCGGGTGCGCGCGTTCGTGTGGGTGCGCTGCCCGCGAACCGGCAAACTGCGTTTGTGGCGCTGGCCGCGATAGCAATTAATGTCCATGAGTCGCTTGATGTTGCCCGTGACCTCGCGGCGCAGGTCGCCTTCCACCTTGAAGCTGTTCTGAATCGCGGCGGAAAGGCGGCTCACCTCTTCGTCGGTGAGATCGCGGACGCGGACGCTGGGGCTGATGCCCGTTTCGGTCAGGACTTGCCTGGCCCGAGTGAGGCCGATGCCGTAAATGTACTGCAGGCCCGCTTCCACGCGCTTGTCGCGGGGCAAGTCAATACCGACGATACGTGCCATGAAACCGTCTCCCTGTCTTAACCCTGGCGCTGCTTGTGGCGCGGATTCTCACAAATCACCCGAACACGACCGTGGCGCCGGATGATCTTACACTTTTCACAAATCTTCTTGACCGAACTACGTACCTTCATGCTTCGCTCCGTGCGAACGCGCCGCGCGCCCGCGTTTCTGCCGCGCCCGTTTTCCGCCCCGCTTCCGGTCCTGCGCCACTATTTGTAGCGGTAGGTAATCCGGCCGCGCGTCAAGTCGTACGGCGACATTTCCAATTTGACCCGGTCGCCGGGCAGGATTCGAATAAAGTTCATCCGCATCTTGCCGGAGATGTGGGCCAGAACGACATGCCCGTTCTTTAGCGCTACGCGGAACATGGCGTTCGGCAACGTCTCCGTCACCGTACCCTCGACCTCTATGGCTTGCTCTTTTTGCATACCGTTGATACGCTAATTCCTTTGTCCCCAAGTGCGCCGAGGCGTCAAGGAGAGTATCTCCGCTTCGCCTTCGCGCACGACTATGCTGTGCTCGAAATGGGCGCTCGGCCGGCCATCGGCCGTAACGGCCGTCCAACCGTCCTTCATCACCCGCACGTCGGGCACGCCGGCGTTCACCATCGGCTCGATGGCCAGCACCATGCCGGGCCGAAGCACCGGCCCCGGCTCCCCGGTCACAAAGTTCGGGATCTGAGGTTCCTCGTGCATCTGCGTGCCGATGCCGTGACCGACAAAACAGCGCACCACCGAGAACCCCTCCGCCTCGCAGGTTTCCTGCACCGCCCTCGAGACATCCTCCAAGGGCCGGCCGGACCGTGCGGCGGCGATGGCGTTGGCCAGCGAACGATCCGTCGTCTCCATGAGCCGGCGGCGCTCCCGGTCTATCTTACCACAAGGCACTGTCAAAGCGGCATCGCCGACGTAGCCCTTATACACGACTCCGACGTCGATGCTGACAATCTCGCCTTCCCGAAGCTTTCGCGTGCCGGGAATCCCGTGCACAATCACCTCGTCGACCGAGATGCACGTCGACTTCGGGTACCGGTTGTAGCCCAGAAAGGCGGGCTCGCCGCCCATCTGGCGTATCAGTTTCAAGGCCTGGTCGTCGAGGGAACCGGTCGTAATGCCCGGCTCAACCTTCTCGGCCAGCGTGGCCAGCACTTCGGCCACGATACGGTTCGCCTCGCGCAGGATCGCAATCTCGTTCTCTGAGCGCAAGGCGATCACTTCTTTTCGTCCACTCCGTCTTCCCAAAGGTCTTACCGAATCCTACGGCGCCGCGCTTAGGCGCGGCGGCCGCGGAAGCGGCGGCCCTTCATGAAGCCTTCGTAATTGCGCATCACCAGGTGCTGCTCGATCTGGCGGACCGTATCGAGAGCCACGCCCACCAGGATCAGCAGGCTCGTGCCGCCGAAGAAGCTCGATATCTGGTAGTCGTAGATCTTGAGCATGTAGAACACCATCTCCGGCAGCAAGGCCACGATCGCAAGGAACAGCGCGCCCACCACCGTAATGCGGATCATCACGCGGTTGAGATAGTCCGCGGTGGCCTTGCCCGGCCGCACGCCCATCACCACGCCGCCATACTTTTTCAGATTGTCCGCGATTTCAATCGGGTTGAAAGTCACGGCGGTGTAGAAGTACGTAAAGAACACAATCAGCAGGGCGTACAGCACGCCGTGC
The DNA here is from genome assembly GCA_034004565.1 of FCB group bacterium. Classification (GTDB taxonomy): domain Bacteria; phylum Hydrogenedentota; class Hydrogenedentia; order Hydrogenedentales; family SLHB01; genus JAVEWL01. The sequence continues at coordinate 4,882 of JAVEWL010000026.1, forward strand.
AGGATGGTGCCGGGTCCGATGTGCTGCACGATGTTCTGCACCGCCGGAATGCCGATGGCGCCGGCCAGGGAGGTCGGCAGCATCAGGATCGAACTGGCGAAGATGATCGGGATCACGCCCGCCTGGTTGACGCGCAGCGGCAGGTAGTTGCGCGAGCCCTGAAACATCTTGCGGCCCTTGACCTGGCGCGGATACTGGATGGGCACCCGGCGCTGGCCCTGAATGACCATGATGACGCCGGCCACGACCACCGTCAGCAGCAACGCCATGATGAGAATCCGGATGATGTCCAGGTCGCCGTTGCGCCAGAGTTCGACGATGCTGCTCAGGGCCTGCGGCATGCGCGATACGATGTTCACGAAAATGATCAGCGATATGCCGTTGCCGATGCCGTGCTCGCTAATCTGTTCGCCGAGCCACATGATGAACACGGCGCCCGCGGTAAAGGTGATGATGCACATCAGGTAATAGCCGAGGCTGGGCTCGGGAGCGATGCGCGGGCCGCCGCCGGTGTTCATGTTCTGGATCATGAAGGCCACGCCGATCGACTGGATGATGCTCAGCACCACCGTGCCGTACCGGGTAAACTCGTTGATTTTCTTCTGGCCCTCCGCGCCTTCCTTTGCGAGTTTCTCGAGCGAGGGGATCACCGCCACCAGCAGGGAGATGATGATGGACACGGTAATGTAGGGCATGATCCCCAGCGAGAAGATCGACGCCTGTTCGAGCGCGCCGCCCGAGAACAGGTTGTACAACCCCAGCATGGAACCGCCGCCCATTTTCTGGGCCAGGGCGGGGCCATCGATGCCGGGCATGGGGACGACCACACCTATGCGGTAAACCGCAAGGATGATCAGCGTGAAGATGATCCGTTGCTTGAGCTCCGGAATCTTCATCGCGTTTCGGAAGGCTTCGACAGGCTGTGACACGTACCGTTCCTCCGCCTAACCCTTTTGCGGGGCGGCCGGTAGGATCTCGACGGATCCGCCGGCGGCCTCGATCTTCTGGCGCGCAGTGTCGCTGATGGCTTGAGCCTTCACGACCAATCGCTTGCCCAGGTCCCCCCGGCCAAGTACTTTGACCCCGCCCTTGGTCGAACGGATGACACCGCCCGCCTTCAGGGTGTCGGGGTTCACGTCGGCGCCGTCTTCAAACTGCTTGGCCAGGTCGTCCACGTTCACGATCGCATACGGGAAGCGATCATCATGGTGGAAGCCCCGCTTGGGCAGACGCCGGTTGAGCGGCATCTGGCCGCCTTCGAAGCCGACTTTGCGCGAATAACCCGAACGCGATTTGGCGCCCTTGTGGCCTCGGCCGGCGGTCTTGCCGGTGCCCGAGCCGGGACCGCGACCCACGCGCTTGCGCTTCTTGCGAGGTCCGGGTTGCAGCGTGCTCAGATCCATGTCTCAATTCCTTCTCGTATCCCGCCACGCACCGAGGCATGGCTGCGGTTCGGCTTACAGTATCGCGCTCACCGGAAGGCCGCGCATTTCGGCCAACTCTTCCACGGTCTTCAGTTGGCGCAGGCCTTCCATGGTGGCCCACACGACGTTGGTCGCGTTGTTGGACCCCAGGCACTTCGTCAGCATGTTGGAGTAGCCGGCCGCCTGCAAGACGGCGCGAACCACGTCGCCCGCCACAATGCCGGTGCCCAGGGACGCCGGCTTCAGCATGACGCGCGCGGCGTCCGCACGGCCGACGACCTCGTGGGGGATCGTGGTGCTTACGATGGGCACCTGGACCATTTCTTTTCGGGCCCGATCGATCGCCTTGCGGATGGCGTCGGGCACTTCCGCGGCCTTGCCGATGGCGGCCCCGACCTTGCCCTTGCCGTCTCCGACGACGACCACGGCGCTGAAGCTGAACCGCCGGCCGCCCTTGACGACCTTCGCTACGCGGTAAATCTTCACGACGCTTTCGATGAAGTTCGATTCGGGCGCTTCGCGCGAATCCCGATCCGAACGCTGGCTACGTTTTCCACGCACTGTGCTCACGCGAGTCTCCTAGAATTCCAGCCCCGCCTCACGGGCCGCGTCGGCGAGTGCCTTGATCCGCCCGTGATACAACCGACCGTTTCTGTCGAAGCAAACTTTGCTGATGGATTTTTCTTTCGCCCGTTCCGCGACGGCTTTGCCCACGGCCTTGGCCGCTTCGACATTGCCGCCCGAAATCTTCTGGTCGAGCGAAGAGGCAGAGGCCAGGGTGCGCCCCGTGCTGTCGTCGATGATTTGCGCGTAGATGTGCTTGAGCGAACGAAACACGCACAGGCGCGGCCGTTCGATCGTGCCGATCACGCTCTTGCGGATCCGCAGCTTGCGCCGCTGAAGCCGCTCGTTCTTCTGTATCAATCGTGCTATGGCCATCTCGTGAACTCCTGACCGCCGGCTACGCCCTGGCGCTACTTAGACCCGGCCTTGCCGACCTTGCGGCGAACGTTTTCGTTTTCGTAGCGAATGCCCTTGCCCTTGTACGGCTCCGGCTTGCGCCACGCGCGAACGTTCGCGGCGGTCTGGCCCACCAACTCCCTGTCAATGCCGGCCACCTTGATGGTCTGGGTGCCTTCGACGGCGAACGTGATGCCGTCGGGCGGGTCGACCGTCACCGGGTGGCTGTAGCCCAACTGCAGGTTGAGCGATTTGCCCTGCATCGAGGCGCGGTACCCCACGCCCTGAATGGACAGGGTCTTCTCGAAACCCGTCGTTACCCCGGTCACCATGTTGGAGACCAACGCCCGTGTCAGGCCGTGCAGCGCGCGCACCGTCGGCTTGTCGTTCGGCCGGCGCACCACGATGTTGCCTTCCTCCGTCGCGATCTCGATCTGCGGATCGAACTCGCGCTGGAGCGTCCCCTTGGGGCCGGTGACCTTGACGTGGGTGCCCTTGATTTCCAGTTTGACGCCGGATGGAATCGGTACCGGCGCTCTTCCTATTCTAGACACGGCTTGAAGTTCCTTTCGTCGGCCGTTACCACACTTCGCACAATACTTCGCCGCCCAGGCGAGCCTGGCGCGCCTGCTTTCCGGTCATCACGCCCCGGGAGGTGCTCACAATGGAGATCCCCAGGCCGCTGCGAACGGGACGCAGGTCGGCACACTTCGTGTACACGCGCAGACTGGGTTTGCTGACGCGGCGAAGTCCCTGTAGCACGGGCGTCCGCTGAGGGGTATACCGCAAGTGTACGCGTATGGACGCGGTCTTGCCTTCGCCCGCCACGGTGTAGTCCGCCACGAAACCTTCGGCCTTCAACACCCGCGCGAGATCTTCTTTGATTCGCGACAGGGGAATGTCGACCTGTTCGTGACCGGCCAGCGTGGCATTGCGGATTCTCGTGAGGAAGTCTGCAATCGGATCGTTCATGGACATGATGCTCTACCCTCGCTTCACCAACTCGACTTCGTCACGCCGGGCAGCTTGCCTTCAAGGGCAAGCGACCGGAAACAGATTCGGCAGAGCTGGAACTTGCGGATGTAGGCCCGCGGGCGCCCGCACACGCGGCACCGGCTATACCCCCGCACCCCAAACTTCGGGGCGCGGCTGGCCTTGATTATCAGCGACTTTTTGGCCACGTTCTCCTCCTAGCCTCTGAAAGGCATGCCGAATTTGCGCAGCAGTTCCCGGCTCTCGTCCGCTGACCGCGAGTTCTTAATCACGAACGTCACGTTCATCCCGCGCACACGGGCTACGTTGTCGACGTCAATTTCTGGAAATATCGTTTGTTCCCGCAACCCCACCGTATAGTTGCCCGCGCCGTCGAAGCTCGAGGGCGGCAGGCCGCGAAAGTCGCGAATACGGGGAATGGCCACATTGAAGAGGCGATCCATGAATTCGTACATGCGGTCGCCCCGCAGCGTCACCATGCAGCCAATATTGGCCCCCTGGCGAACCTTGAAGTTGGAGATGGAGCGCCTGGCCTTCCGGATGCTCGGCTTCTGGCCGGTGATCCGGCCCAATTCCGCCATCGCATTCTCGAGCAGACGGGCGTCCGTCGGAGCGTCTCCCACGCCCATGTTGACGACGATCTTCTCGAGACGCGGCACTTCCATCACGCTGGCGCGATGGAGTTGCTCGAGCATCTCCTTGTGGATCGTCTCGTTGTATTTTTCCTTGAGCCTCGGCGCCACGGTAATCTATCTCCTAGTCGTTGAGCGTTTCGCCCGTCTTCTTGTACATGCGGACGCGGGTGCCGTCCTCCAAGCGCTTGCGAATCACGGGCGACGGCTTACGGGCCGTCTCCGACCACGGCATCACGTTGGACACATGGATCGGCGCCTCGCGCTCCACGATGCCGCCCGACTGGTTTCGGGCCGAAGGCTTCATGTGACGCTTCATCATGTTGACGCCTTCCACCACCACGCGCTCCTTCTTCAGGAGGACACGCAGCACGCGGCCGCGCCGGCCCTTGTAGGGACCGGAAATCACCAGTACGGTATCGCCTTTACGTACATTCATCGCTCGCTCCCTATACCACTTCGGGCGCCAGGGAGATAATGCGCATGAAGCCTTTTTCGCGCAATTCGCGCGGGACAGGCCCGAAGATACGCGTACCTCTCGGCTCTTTGTTCTGATTGATGAGCACGGCCGCGTTCCCGTCGAAACGGATCACGGTGCCGTCCGGGCGCGGCGTGTCGTGCTTCGTGCGCACCACCACCGCCTTCACCACGTCGCCCTTCTTCACATTCGAGTTCGGGATCGCTTCGCGCACCGTCGCCGTGATGATGTCGCCCACCGCCGCGTACCGATGCTTCGAGCCGCCCATCACCTGCATGCAGCGTATGCGCCGCGCACCGGTGTTGTCCGCCACGTCGAGGTTCGTGTAGATCTGAATCATGTCAGCTTTCCTTCACGGGCAGCTCGGCGCGCTTCACGATCTCGACAAGGCGCCAGCGCTTGGTCTTGCTCAGGGGGCGCGTCTCTTCGATGCGGACCACGTCGCCAACCTGGCACGCGTTCTGCTCGTCGTGCGCCTTGAACTTCTTCGTGCGCTTGATGTTCTTCTTGTACAGGGGGTGCTGCACGACCCGCTCCACGGCCACCGTGATGGTCTTGTCCATGGCGCTGCTCGTCACCTTGCCCACGCGCAGTTTCCTACGTCCTTGGTCTTCCATGCTAGTCCGCCTTCCTCTCGGCCTGGAGCGTGCGCTCGTGCAATATGGTCTTAATGCGCGCGATGTCCTTGCGGGCGTTGCGCGCCGAACGCACGTTTTCCACCTGGCCCGTCACCAGCTGCATGCGGAAGCTGACCAGTGCGGCGCTGCGTTCCTGCAAAAGCTGACGCAGCTCGTCGTCGGTCTTTTCACGAATCTCTCTCGCCTTCACGGCGTCCACTCCCTTACCGTTGTGCTTCCGCTTAGTCTGCCCGGGATACGAACTTGGTGGCCAGGGGCAGCTTGTGCCCCGCCAGGCGGACGGCTTCGCGGGCCAGATCTTCAGGTACACCTTCAATTTCGAACAGGACGCGGCCGCGCTTGACGACGGCAACCCATTCTTCCGGCGCGCCCTTACCTTTACCCATGCGGACTTCGGCCGGCTTCTTCGTCACGGGCTTGTCGGGGAACACCCGGATCCAGATTTTGCCGCCGCGGCGCAGGCTGCGCGTCATCGCGATACGGGCGGCCTCGATCTGCCGGGCCGTGATCCAGCCCGTTTCCGTGGCCTTCAACCCGAACTCGCCGAAGTCCACCAGGGCCGCGCCCTTCGTGAACCCCGCGCGACGGCCGCGCTGCTGTTTGCGGTGCTTTACTCGTTTCGGCATCAACATGACACGTCAATCTCCTTCAGGCCTGCGGCTAGCGCTCGCCTTATTCCCCTCGGTCGCCGCCGCGCCCGCGCCGGTCACCGCGCTCGCCCCGGTCGGGACGATCCGGCCGGTCGGACCGCTCGCGCCGGCCCATGGCCCCGCGGCCTTCGGGCATGCCGGTCACCATCTCGCCCGGGGCCACGTCGCCGTGGTATATCCACACCTTCACGCCAATCGTGCCGTAGGTCGTGTACGAGGTCGCAAACCCGTAGTCGACGTCCGCGCGAAGCGTGTGCAGCGGGATGCTGCCTTCGCGGGCCTGCTCGACGCGGGCGATTTCGGCGCCGTTCAGGCGGCCGGCGACTCGTACGCGGATTCCCTTGGCGCCCATGCGCATGGTGTTCTGAATCGATTTCTTGATCGCGCGCCGGAAGGACACCCGCCGCTCGAGCTGGGTCGCGATGCCCTCGGCTACGAGTTGCGAACTCAGTTCCGGGGTCATCACTTCGTGAATGTTGATCAGCAGCTCGCGTCCGGTGAGCTTCTCGAGCTCGAAACGCAGCTTGTCGACCTCGGCGCCGCGCTGGCCGATGACCAGGCCCGGGCGCGCCGTGTAAATGTGCGCTTTCGCCTTGCGGCCGGCGCGCTCGATGTCGATCTTCGCCACGCCCGTCTGGTAAAGACGCTTCTTGATGTAATCGCGAAGCTTCAGGTCTTCGTGCAGGAGTTCTGCATAACCCTTGTTCGCATACCAAACGGAACTCCAGTTCCGAATGACGCCGAGCCGGAAGCCCAACGGATGTACTTTCTGACCCACGGTGGATTCTCCCTAGCTATCGCTGATCATCAGTTCGACGTGACTGCTGCGGTGGCGGACCCGTACCGCCCGGCCCCGGGGCGCCGATTGAAAGCGTTTCATGGTCATGCCGCCGTCCACCAGCACCTTCGACACAACCATGTCGTCGGTGTGCAGGCGCGTGCGCGTCTCGGCCGCCTTGCTCTCGGCATTGGCCACGGCCGAGGCGAGAATCTTTTCCAGGAGCGGCGCCCCACCCTTTACGGTAAACCGCAGGATGTTGCGGGCCTCCGACACCTTCTTGCCGCGAATCAAGTTCGCGACCAGGCGCAACTTCCGCGGCGCTATCCGCAGGAATTTCGCGCGAGCAACTGCTTCCGCCATCGTCCTAACTCCCTACTTGCCCTTGTCGGACTTCGTACCGGCGTGGCCGCGGTAGGTGCGCGTCGGCGCAAACTCACCCAGCTTGTGGCCCACCATGTTTTCGGTGACGAACACCGGGATGAACTTGTTGCCGTTGTGTACCGCGATGGTGAGTCCCACCATCTCCGGAATCACCATGGAACGCCGCGACCAGGTGCGGATCACGCGCTTGTCGCCGGTCCGGATCTGGTTCTGCACTTTGGCGACGATGTGGCCGTCCAGGAACGGGCCTTTTTTTACCGAGCGTGGCACTGTGCTCTCTCCCTCTACTTCTGTTTCCGCCGGCGGATAATCAGGTCGGAGGACCGGGCTGTCTTGCTCCGCGTCTTGTAACCCTTGGTCGGCTTGCCCCACGGAGTGACCGGGTGGCGGCCGCCGGACGTGCGGCCTTCGCCGCCGCCGTGCGGATGGTCGACCGGGTTCATCACGACACCGCGGACCTTGGGACGCCGGCCGAGCCAGCGGGTGCGTCCCGCTTTGCCGATCGTGACGTTCGTATGGTCTTCGTTGCCCACCGTGCCCACTACCGCCCGGCAAATCAGCAGCACGCGCCGCATTTCGCCGGAGGGAAGCCGCAGGACGGCGTATTTCTCTTCTTTGGCCAGCAACTGGCAGCTGTTCCCCGCGGAGCGGGCAAGCTGGCCACCCTTGCCGGGTGTCAACTCGACGTTGTGGACGACCGCACCGAGGGGCATCCGTCCGAGGCCCAGGCAGTTTCCAACCTGGTATTCGGCATCGGGACCGCTCGTTACCGTCATGCCCACTTCAAGTCCGTTCGGCGCAACCATGTAGCGCTTCTCGCCGTCCACGTAGTTCACGAGGGCGATGCGCGCCGTCCGGTTCGGGTCGTACTCGATCGTCGCAACCTTGCCGGGAACGCCGATCTTGTCACGACGGAAATCAATCTCGCGCAGGGCCCGCTTGTGGCCGCCGCCGCGACGGCGCATCGTGATGTGACCGGTGTTGTTACGGCCGGCCTTGCTCTTGTTCGGCGTCAGCAGCGATTTCTCAGGCGTATCGCGGGTAATCTCTTTGAATTCCGCGTAGCTCTGGTATCGCGAGGCCGGGGTAACCGGCTTACGTCTCTTAGCCATTCCTCAGCTCCTCAGATCAGCTCGATCGTGTCGCCCTGGCGCAGGGTCACGTAAGCCTTTTTCCAGTCCGCCCGACGACCTTCGTAGCGGCCGCGCCGGCGCACCTTGCCCTCGTAATTCATTGTGTTGACCGAGAGCACCTTGATGCCCGGGAAGATCTTTTCCACGGCATCTCGGATCTGGTTCTTATTCGCCCGCGGGTCGACCTTGAACACGTACTTGTTGCGCGAGTGCGTCTGAATCGTGGACTCTTCGGTGATGACGGGCGCCTTGATGATGTAATAGGGATTGCTGTTCACGACAGGCGCTCCTCAAGTTGGGCCACGGCGTCGCGCACAAGCACGATACGGGCCGCCCCCAGGACATCCAGGGCGTTCAGATCCGCCGCCGTGCGCACTTCCACTTTCGGAATGTTGCGCGCCGACAGCAACAGGTTCTTATTCACACCGGCCGTCACGATGAGCGTGCGCTGACCGTTGGGAACGAGCTTGGACAACAGGCTCACCACGGGCTTGGTCTTGGGCTCGGCGTAGTCCGCCGCTTCCAGGACGCAAAGCGTTTCGGTGCGCACCCGATCCGTCAGCACGCCGCACAGCGCCTTGCGCTTGAACGATACCGGGGTGTCGGTGCGGTAGCTGCGCTTGTGGGGCCCGAAGACCGAGCCGCCGCCGCGCATCTGCGGTTCGCGCGTGCTGCCGTGCCGAGCGTTGCCGGTGCCCTTCTGGCGGTACGGCTTGCGACCGCCACCGCGCACTTGCGTACGGGTCTTTGTCTCGTGGTTGCCCTGGCGCTTGTGCGCCTGCAGGGCGATGGCCACTTCGTGAATCAGCGACGGAGCCACGTCTACATTAAAGACGCTCTCGCCCAGATCCACGGAGCCGACCTCGTTTCCGTCGAGGTTGAATAGCTTTGCCGAGGCCATAGCCGCTAGGATCCTTTCACGCTGTGCTTGAGCTCGAGGATGCCGCCGTTGGCGCCGGGAACGGCCCCACGAACGATCACGAGGTTCTTCTCGGGATCGACTTCGAGCACTTCGAGGCTCTGGACGGTTATGCGCTTGTTGCCCATATGACCGGCCATTCTCATGCCTTTGAATACCTTCGAGGGATCCGAGCTCTGGCCAATCGCGCCGGGGCGGCGATGGAACATCGAGCCGTGGCCGCCGGGGCCGCCCTTGAATCCATGGCGCTTTTGCACGCCCTGGAAGCCTTTACCCTTCGAGGTGCCGGCGACGTCAATGCGGTCGCCCGCCTTAAAAATGTCGGCCTTGATCTGGTCGCCGGCCTGAATGGCATCGCCCGCCGCGACAGGGAATTCGATCAGGTGGCGTTGCACTTCGACGCCGTGCTTCTTAAAGTGACCCAACTCGGGTTTCGTGAAGAGCTTGACGCGCTTCGTACCGAAGCCAAGCTGCACGGCCTCGTAGCCGTCTTTGTCTTCGCTCTTGCGCTGCACCACGGTGCAGGGGCCAACCTCGAGAACGGTCACGGCGTACTGACGTCCGTCCGGACCGAATACTCGGGTCATGCCGACCTTTTTGCCCAACAATCCGCTAACCATGTCGTTGATCTTCCTCTCGCGACCTACTGCTTGATCTCCACATCGACACCGGCCGGCAGGTCGAGCTTCATCAGCGCGTCCACCGTCTGGGCCGTGGGATTCACGATGTCGAGCAGCCGCTTGTGGGTCCGGCTTTCGAACTGCTCGCGCGATTTCTTGTTGATGTGGGGCGAACGCAGCACGGTCCACTTCGACGTTGCCGTCGGCAGGGGGATCGGCCCGTTGATTGCCGCACCGGTGCGCTGGGCCGCCGCCACGATCTCCAGGGTCGACTGATCCAGGAGCCGGTGGTCGTAAGCCCTCAGCTTGATTCTAATCTTGTGCGTATCCGCCATTACGAGTCTCCAGCTAGTCCAAAATCTTGGTGACCACGCCGGCGCCCACGGTGCGGCCGCCTTCGCGGATGGCAAAACGCAGGTTTTCGGTCATGGCGATGGGCATAATCAGCTCGCCCGTGATCGTGATGTTGTCCCCGGGCATCACCATCTCGACGCCTTCGGGCAGGTTCAAGGTCCCCGTCACGTCCGTCGTGCGGAAGTAGAACTGCGGGCGGTACCCGTTGAAGAACGGCGTGTGACGGCCCCCTTCTTCTTTCTTCAGCACGTAGACCTCGCCCTCGAACTTCTTGTGGGGCTTAATCGAATTCGGCAGCGCCACCACCATCCCGCGCTCGACGTTGGTGCGGTCGATGCCGCGAAGCAGCAGACCCACGTTGTCGCCGGCCTGGCCTTCGTCCAAGAGCTTGCGGAACATCTCGACGCCGGTCACCACCGTTTCCTTGACTTCCTCTTTAATCCCCACCAGGTGAACCTTGTCGCCGGTGTGGATGCGGCCCTGGGCCACGGCGCCCGTCACCACCGTGCCGCGGCCCGTGATGGTGAACACGTCTTCAATCGGCATCAGGAACGGCTTGTCCAGATCGCGCTGGGGCGTCGGGATAAAGGCGTCCACCGCTTCCATGAGCTTTAAGACCGAGTCGCGGCCCAGCACCGGGTCGCCGCCCTCGAGGGCTTCGCGCCCGGAGCCGCGGATGATGGGAACCTCGTCGCCGGGGAACTCGTAGCGGCTCAAAAGTTCGCGCAGCTCGAGCTCAACCAGGTCCAACAGTTCCGGGTCGTCCACGAGGTCAACCTTGTTCAGGTAGACCACGATGGCCGGCACGTTCACCTGGCGGGCCAACAGGATGTGCTCGCGCGTCTGGGCCATGGGGCCGTCGTCGGCCGCCACTACGAGAATCGCCCCGTCCATCTGGGCGGCGCCGGTGATCATGTTCTTGATGTAGTCGGCGTGGCCCGGGCAGTCGACGTGCGCGTAGTGGCGCTGATCCGTCTCGTACTCGACGTGGGAGATGTTGATGGTGATGCCGCGTTCTTTTTCTTCGGGGGCCTTGTCGATTTGGTCGAAGGCCATGACCTTGGCCTTGCCGGTCTCCGCAAGGATCTTCGTGATGGCCGCCGTCAGGGTCGTCTTGCCGTGATCCACGTGGCCGATCGTCCCGATGTTTACGTGCGGCTTTGTCCGCTCAAACTTCGCCTTCGCCATTATCGGTCTCCTTCCAGTTCCTGCCGGACCTTTATCGCCTTGGCCTTGTAACAATCCACTCTGTCGTTAGCTGAACCGATACGATCCGCCGGACTTTTCCATTATTTCGTTGGCAATGCCTGCCGGAACTTCTTCGTATTGGGCAAATTCCATGCTGTGCGACGCGCGACCCTGGGTGCGCGACCGGATGTCGTTGGCATACCCGAACATCTGCGCCAGCGGCACGAGCGCGTGAACCTTGCGCGCGTTGCCGATTTGTTCCATCCCTTCGAGGCGTCCGCGGCGACCGTTGAAGTCGCTCATGACTTCGCCGAGGAACTCGTCGGGGCAAACCACTTCAACCTTCATGATGGGCTCGAGGAGCACGGGGCGCGCCTTGGGAATCGCCTCGCGCACCGCGATCGAGCCGGCCGCGTGGAAGGCGAGCTCGGAGGAGTCGACCTCGTGGTACGAACCTTCGAGCAGGGTCACCTTCACGTCGACGGTCGGGTAACCCGAAACGATGCCGCCCGCAAGCGCCTGCTTGGCGCCCTTTTCGACGGCCGGGATGTATTCCTTCGGGATCGTGCCGCCGACGGTGGCGTTCACGAACGTAAAGCCCGAATTGGAATCGCCGGGTTCGACCGTGAGAACCACGTGGCCGTACTGGCCGCGACCGCCGCTCTGACGGATGAACTTGCCGACCGCCTTGGCGAGGGTCCGGATGGATTCACGGTAGGCTACGGTCGGCTTGCCGACGTTGGCCTGCACGTTGAACTCGCGCTGCATGCGGTCGATGAGAATATCGAGGTGCAACTCGCCCATGCCCGCGATAATCGTCTGGGCGGTTTCGTCGTCGAAGTTGACCCGGAACGTGGGGTCTTCTTCGGAGAGCTTCACCAACGCATCGGACAACTTGTCCTGGTCGGCCTTGCTCTTGGGTTCGATGGCCACGCGCACGACGGGTTCCGGGAAGGTCACCGGCATGAGCTGGATTTCGTGCTTCGGGTCGCACAGCGTATCGCCGGTGGTCGTGTTCTTCGCGCCGATGACCGCACCGATGTCGCCCGCGTGCATCTCTTCAAGATCGATGCGCTCGTCCGCATGCATCTGAAGGAGGCGGCCGAGGCGCTCTTTACGACCCGTGCGGGTGTTGAGCACCATATCGCCGGCCTTGATGCAACCGGAGTAAACGCGAATGAAGGTCAAGCGGCCCACGTGGGGGTCGGTGAGAATCTTGAACGCCAGCGCCGAGAACGGCTCCTCGTCGCTGGGTTCGCGGAAGACTTCCTTGGTCTCGTCGTCGGGGTCGGTGCCTTTCACGGCGTCCACATCGACAGGCGAAGGAAGGTAGTCCACGACCGCGTCGAGGACCAGGCGTACGCCCTTGTTCTTGAGGGCCGTCCCGCAAAGAACCGGGCACAGGACGCCTTGAACGGTACCCTTGCGCAGGGCGACCATCAATTCTTCGTTGGTGACAGGCTCTTCATGGACATATTTTTCCATGAGGGCTTCGTCTACTTCGGCTGCCGCTTCAACCGCGGCATGGCGGCCGATTTCAGCCGCTTCGAGGAATTCGGCCGGGATTTCGCTGAAGACTTGCTCGGTGTCCACGCCTTCGCCGACCCAGGTGACCATGCGCATCCGCACCACGTCGATGACGCCACGGAAGGAGTCTTCCTGACCGACGGGGATTTGCAGAGGCACGGCATGGGCGCCTAAACGGTCGCGCATGCTTTGAACAGCGCTGTCGAAATCGGCGCCGATACGGTCCATCTTGTTAATGAGGGCGATGCGGGGCACGCGGTACTTGTCCGCCTGGCGCCAGACCGTCTCCGACTGGGGCTGCACACCGGCGACCGCACAGAAAACGGCAACGGCGCCGTCCAGCACGCGTAGGCTGCGCTCCACCTCGGCCGTGAAGTCCACGTGGCCCGGGGTGTCGATGATGTTGATGCTGTGGTCGTTCCACTTGCAGGCGGTGGCGGCGGAGGTGATGGTGATGCCGCGCTCGCGTTCCTGGGCCATATAGTCCATGGTCGCTGTGCCTTCGTGGACTTCGCCCACGCGGTGCAAACGGCCGGAATAGAACAGGATACGCTCGGTCACAGTGGTCTTGCCGGCATCGATGTGGGCCATGATGCCGATGTTGCGCGTTTGTTCCAAAGAAGGCCGCACTGACACTTTGCGCGCTTTCCTTTTTGCTTCGAGTACCGAATCCAAAACGATGCTCTCCTAATATCGAACCGGGGCTTTTACCGCCGATTCGCTCGGTCCATCGGGACCGTGTCGTTACGTTGTCACGTTGCCTTCAGGGCGTCTTTTAGACAGACCAAAACGGGTCTGGACCGCCGGGCGCATGCTTTGCGGGAAAACCCGAGCTGCGCCCGTGTCCTGAACCCGCCGGCAAATCGGACTTGGAGCCCGTCCTCCCACATACGCTGACGGCCTTCGCCGCCTTCGCAGTTTGGGGGCGTTACCCCAATCCGTGCTTTATGTCGAAACTAGAACCGCAGGTGAGCGAAAGCCTTATTGGCTTCGGCCATGCGGTGGGTATCTTCTCTACGCTTCACCGAGTTGCCGGTGTTGTTGTAGCAGTCCAACAACTCGCCGGCCAAACGCTGCGCCATCGTCTTCTCGCCGCGCTTGCGCGAGAACTCGATGATCCAGCGGAACGCAAGAGCGGTTCGGGTCGCGGCCGGCACCTCGATGGGCACCTGGTACGTCGCGCCACCGACACGCCGGGATTTCACCTGAACCAGCGGCTTGGTGTTGTCGAGGGCCTGCTCGAACACGCGCAGGGGCTCGTCCTTGCCGCTCTTTTCCTTGATGATGGCGATGGCGCCGTACACGATGGATTCCGCCGTGCTCTTCTTGCCACCCAACATGATGGCGTTGATGAACTTGGCCAGCGTGGTGCTATGGTATACGGGATCGGGAAGCTGTTCCCGATGCGGTACTTCACGTCTTCTAGGCATTGGCCGTACGTCCTCGCTCTATCATTTGGGGCGCTTCACGCCATACTTGGACCGGCTTACCCACCGGCCCGTGTGAATTTCCTTGGAACCGTCGGCCTTGCGTCCGGCCGTGCCACCGCAGTCGCCGCTGGCGTCGAGGACGCCACGGATGAGATGGTAGCGCACGCCGGGAAGGTCCTTGACGCGGCCGCCGCGAATCATCACCTGCGAGTGCTCTTGCAGGTTGTGGCCCACGCCGGGGATGTACACCGTTACTTCCATCCCATTCTTGAGGCGCACACGGGCAACCTTGCGAAGGGCCGAGTTCGGCTTCTTCGGGGTCATCGTAAACACGCGCGTGCAAGTACCCGACGCTTGCGGGCAGGCCTTCAGCGCGGGCGACTTCGTCTTCACGCGCTGTCTCTCGCGGGCATTCCGCACGAGCTGATTAATCGTAGGCAACTGTTCTCTCTCCCTTGCAATACCTGAGCCTATGGGGCGCTTGTACGCCCGGTAGGCAGCGGCTGGGAAGCATACCAAACATCCAACCCTTTGTCAAGCGTTATGGCGAAGTATTTTCTTCGCACCGCTCGACGCCGTACTGATATGCTTCCCTAGTCCACCACATTTACTTCGCAATAATGTCTTCTTCGGGCTCTTCGACGGGCGGGCCCACCTCGAGTTCCTCGGAGAAGTCCAGGGTCTCGTCGTCGTGCACTTCCGGGAACGAATTCTGGTAATGCGGACTG
>JAVEWL010000555.1:0-4093 GCA_034004565.1 FCB group bacterium
CCGTCGCAGCAAAGAACACTCGACCCCCCGCACCCACGAATTCCGCCGGCGCCGATCCCGTCGTTCCCGGCAGAATATCTTTCAGAAGCCTTGGATCGCCCTGGCTTCCCGCATCGACCCATAACTCCTCCCCGTGCGCGATATCGTCGGCCACGAAGAGCAGACGGCTTCCGCAGGCCGTGAGATGATGCGGAGATGTCGAAGGATTGGCGATACGAGGCGGATAAATGTCTCGTATCATCTGCGTATTCTCCGCGGTTCCATCCGACCACCACAGTTCCGTGCCGTGTTCCGCATCGCCCGCGGTAAAAACCAGCCCGCCACGAAGGGGAGAGTACTGATGCGGCGAGCCATTCCCCTTCGGATCGAAGTCTTTGAAAAGCCTCGTGCCGGCCGTCGTGCCGTCGCTGATATACATTTCTTCGCCGTACGCGGCGGACGTGGCGCTGAACACCAGGTTCCCCTTGAAGTCGGTGAGACTGTACGGGTCGCTGCTTGCGGGACCCTCGATGGATTCAAACAGCAGCGCGCTGCCCTCGGCGGTGCCGTCCGTTTTCCACACCTCCATCCCATTGACCCCGTTGTCCGCCTTGAAGAACAGAAGGTCCCCTACCACAACGAGGTTGTGCGGATCCGAACTGCCCGAACCCGGAAAGATGTCCCGCACAAGACGTGTTCCCTCGGGCGTGCCGTCCGTCTCCCAGAGTTCTCTACCGTGCACGTCGTCCGTGGCGCTGAAGTACATCTTCCCTGCGTACAAGACAAATTGGCCGGGACTGGAGTGAAGACGCTCTGGATTAATATCCTTAACCATCCACGTGCCCGCCTCGGTGCCGTCGGTGCGCCACAGTTCGTTGCCGGAGGTCGGATCCTGCGCATGGAAAAGAAAGATGTTGCCCAGTTGAAAGACAGGACTGACGTCGGCGTGGTCGTCCTCGATGTGTGCGGCCCACATAATGTCTTTGACCAGCGTCGTTCCCTCAGGCGTTCCGTCGGACTGCCAAAGCTCATATCCTTTGCCCACGGCAAACTGGTAGCAAAACAGTCGTCCCCCAACCGGCGGGAAGATACCGGTCCGGCCAGGATCCTGACTTGCACCTCCCACATGGAAATCCTTGAAAAGGTACGTGCCGGATTCGCTTCCATCGCTTACCAGCATCTCGTACCCGTTATGCGAATCGTCCGCGTTGAAGAACACCTTGCCGAAGGCCGAGTTGAGGTTGCGGATCGAGCTTGAGTCGTAGCTCGGATAGATGTCTCTGACAATTCGCGTACCCTGGGGCGTGCCGTCGGTGCACCAGAGTTCGCGGCCAAGTGCGTCCGTGTGCGCGGTGAAGAAGACCAACCCGCTCGCCTCGCAGAAGAGCTGCGGTTCGGACCCCGCGCTGCCTTTCCGGACGTCCAGCAGCATGAACGTGCCCTGGCGCGTCCCGTCGCTCATCCACGGTTCGCGTCCGTGAAGGCCGTCCTCCGCGCTGAAATAGGCGCGGTCCGAGAAGACTTTCAGAAACTGCGGTTCCGATGAAGGTGGGGACAGAGCCCCGTTGTCCTGCCCCAACACGGCAAACGGCAGCGCCAACAACCACAGGCAGACCGCCACGCATCGAGTGCGACCCTTCATGGCTTCAACACGCGCTCCGGTTGCCGTCCGAACACGATCATGGCCCCATGCTCGACCTCGGTTTCGTCCGGATAGCCCCACTGGAACCGCGGAACCATGCCAAGCCCGTTCTGGGATTCCTCGTACACGCCGCAGTTCAAGCGCCAGCGATCGCCCGTGCCCGGCGTCGACACACCGTCAAGGTTACTGAACGGAATGAAGATCTCCCCTTCCCACTGCTTTCGGTCACTCCGAACCGCCGCTTCCCACGCGCAATTCCAGGGTTGCTCCACCCCCTGCCGCAGCAACCGGTGTTCAGACCACTTTCCATCGCGGAAGGTCGCCTGCCAGCGGTCCGACGCCTGAACCGGCACCGCGAACCTCGACAGCAGAGCCAACCTCAACTCGCTGTTCGCCTGCACGGCACTGTCCGCTTTGAGCCCAATCAAGAGCCCGTCTCCGAACCACCGCAGCGACATCTCCGGCGGATTGGGCCCCGGCCGTCCAAAGATGATGCCGATGCGCCCCCGAGTGCCGAAGTGACGTTCTCGCCACAGCGGTTCATTCAGGACTCCGTCTACCTTCACGCCCTGCCGCACGCCCCCAAGTAGCGCCGCTTCCGTCCGCTGTCCCGCCACACACGGCAGCATCTCCTCAAAGGGACCTGCCCAGAACGGCATTCGCTTCAGCAGTTCGTTGTACAGCAGCGGCTGCAAGAAGGGGCTATCCTCAAGCCCGTGGATAAACAACGTATCCGTGACCGATCGCTGCGGAGTCGCCGTGGCCGTCCGGGTCCAGCGCGAACCGTCCTCGCAAACATAATTAAGCGCTGCCGTAAGCGGTGCGTCAGACGAGGGCCAATACCCGCTGCCGCTCACCTTCCCCGTGCGAAATACATTGCCCAGCGACGCGTCGTATTCCGCCCACTGTCCCTGTACCCTCAACGAGCGGTCCGGACGCATATCCACGTTTAGCACGGACAGATGGGAATCCTCGTATGCGAAGATCACGGGGTTCCCGCCAGACGCCCCCGTCATCAACCAACGAGGTTTGCTCTCGGGCTCCTCGAGCAGATGTACGGCGAGTTGCTGGCTTGAACTCGAGTCGCTCGCTTTGGACAAATGCAGGAGGTTCGCCTTCGTGGGGAGTCCCTCGCGAAACGCGGCCGCCTGGGCAATCGGATCAAAGTTGACCTTACTTCCGTACTCCTGCTTCCAACCGTAGAAAAACGTCCCCAAGGCCATCAACACACCCACCAGGGCCGTGAATAGCCCGGACCGCACCCCGCGCATCCGTTTGAAGTAGGAGGTCGTCTGCATTTGCGGCCGGCGCCGTTGGACAAACGCCGGCAGGCTCGCCGTATTTACCGTCGCGAATTCCGGCACCGCCTCCAACCGTTCCAGTGCCCGGCGGCCGTCAATTGGACGCTCCTCGGGGTTGACGCTCAGCATATCGTGAACCAGCGCCGCAAACTCCGCCGAAATCGCCGGCGACTTCTTTTCCACGCGCGGCACCGGCATGGTCGTCACCTGCTTCATCAGCGCCAGCGGATTGGTTGCCTTGAAGGGGACCTCGCCCGTCAGTGCCTCGTAAAGCACCAAGCCCACGGAATAGATGTCCCAGGATGGCGTCGGCGAGACTCCGTTCCAGGCCTCCGGCGGCGCATAACGCGGCGTCCCGAGGAACAGGTACGAAGAAGCCCCCGTGCGCAGAACAAGCTCCACATGCTCGCTCATTGCCTTGGCAAGCCCAAAGTCGGTCAGCCGCACCTTTCCCTGCGCGTCCACAAGCGCATTGCTGGGCTTGACGTCCCGGTGCACGATTCCGAGCGAATGACACTGGCTCAAGGCCTGAAGGATATCGTGGCCCACGTGCAGCGCCGTCGCGATGGGAATCGGCTCGGAACCGATGCGCTCCGCCAACGAACCCGCCTCGACATACTCCATGTCAATGGTTAGCCGCCCCGCCAGGGTGTCCAGCGCGTGAATGCGCACGATGTTCGGATGATTCAGGGCCGCAACCGCCCGGGCCTCTATCCGGAATCGCTTCGCAAACAATTCCGGATCGTCCGGCCACGAGGTGCGCAGGACTTTGAGCGCCACCATCCGTCCCAGGGTGGTGTCCTCCGCCAGGTACACTACGCCCATTCCCCCGCGCCCCAGCTCGCGGAGGATTCGATACTTGCCCACGCGGTTCCCCGCGACGAACGACATCGGAATAGTTTCATCAACATTCATTGTCGTACGACTCGTTGCTGCAAGATGGCGGGAATGTATACGATAGGAAATTCAGCGCGGGGTGGAACGACCCTCGCCGCATCCGAAGAATACCACAACATTTTGAATTGCGCCCAGTGGTAAAGAATTAATTCGAGACGTGGGAAAGGGCATCAAGCCTGGGCTTCGCGAAACCGCTCCCGAAACGTGGTGGCACTCAAACCGAAATGTGAACGGAAACGGCGGGCGAAGTAGTTCGGGTCAGGCCACCCCACCT
>JAVEWL010000556.1:0-4085 GCA_034004565.1 FCB group bacterium
GGCGGCGGCATCCTGCTTAAAAAAATGGCTGGGTACCACCAGTACCACGCGGTGAATTTGGCCATCGAGGAAACCATTCGCGCGCAAGCCCGGTATGTGGAAGACACCCGGGTCGCCGAGGAACCCGCCGGATATATAATGCAAAGCGCCCGCGAGTGGAAACCGGCGGGAGAAGAGGGAGACCGGCGCATCGGGATCGTGTGGCATACGCAGGGTTCGGGCAAGAGCCTGACCATGGCGTTCTATGCCGGGCGGGTAGTGTTGCACCCTTCGATGGAGAACCCCACACTGGTCGTCATCACCGACCGTAACGACCTCGACGACCAGCTTTACGGGACGTTTGCGCGGTGCCGTGACCTGATGCGACAGGAGCCGGTCCAGGCGCGCAGCCGGACGAACCTGCGGGAACTCTTGACGACAGGCTCGGGCGGCGTGGTCTTCACGACGGTACAGAAGTTCTTTCCAACAGAGGGGGAGGATCAGCATCCCCTTCTTTCCGACCGGCGGAACATTGTGGTGATCGCCGACGAAGCGCACCGCAGCCAGTATGACTTCATCGACGGCTTCGCGCGGCACATGCGCGAGGCGCTGCCGAAGGCATCGTTTATCGGGTTCACGGGAACGCCGGTCGAGCTGACCGACAAGAATACGCGAGCGGTATTCGGCGATTACATCAGCATCTACGACATCGAGCGGGCGGTGAAGGACGGCGCGACGGTTCCGATCTATTACGAGAGCCGCTTGGCTCGGCTGGAACTGGACGAGACCGCCAGGCCGCTGCTTGATGAGGAATTCGAGGAGGCGACCGAAGGCGAGGAGGTCGAGCGCAAGGAGCGCCTGAAGACCAAGTGGGCGCAGCTTGAAGCGCTGGTGGGGACGGAGAAGCGGCTGAATCTGATCGCAGAGGATTTGGTGAAGCACTTCGAGACGCGACTGGAGGCGATGGACGGCAAGGCGATGATCGTCTGCATGAGCCGCCGCATCTGCGTCGAACTCTACCGTGCCATCGCGGCGATACGCCCCGACTGGCATCACGAGGACGACAACGCGGGAATCCTCAAGGTCGTGATGACGGGCTCGGCGTCCGATCCCGAGGATTGGCAGACGCACATTCGGAGCAAGGCACGGCGGGAGGAACTGGCCAAGCGCTTCAAGGACGCGAAGGACCCCTTCAAGGTGGTCATCGTCCGCGACATGTGGCTGACGGGCTTCGACGCGCCGTGTCTCCACACGATGTACGTGGACAAGCCGATGCGCGGCCACGGGCTGATGCAGGCTATTGCCCGCGTGAACCGTGTCTTCAAAGACAAGCCGGGCGGGCTCGTTGTGGATTACCTCGGCCTGGCCGACCAACTCAAGTATGCCCTGGCGACATATACCGAAAGCGGCGGCAGGGGTCAGACGGCCATCGACCAGGAAGAGGCCGTCGCGGTGATGCTGGAGAAGTACGAGATTTGTTGCGGTATTTTTTACGGTTTCGACTGGTCGGCATGGATTACGGGCGATCCGCAGGCGCGGCTATCGGTACTGCCCTCCGCACAGGAGCATGTGCTGGCGCAGGAAGATGGCAAGAATCGCCTGGTGAAGGCGGTGGGCGAACTGTCGAAGGCGTTCGCGCTGGCCGTACCGCATGAGAAGGCGCTCGATATTCGGGACGATGTGGCGTTCTTTCAGGCGGTGAGGTCGGTATTGTCCAAGAGTACCAGAGACGGGCGCCGAAGCCCCGAAGAAATCGAGCACGCCATTCGCCAGATCGTTTCGAAGGCGGTGTCCTCGGATGAGGTCATCGATATCTTTGCGGCTGCCGGGCTCAAGAAGCCGGACATCTCCATTCTGTCGGACGAATTCCTGGCGGAAGTCCGGGGAATGCCCCAGCGGAACCTCGCGGTGGAGATGCTGCGGAAACTGCTGGAAGGCGAGATCAAGACACGTGGCCGGAAGAACGTCGTGCAGGCGCGGTCTTTCGCCGAATTGCTGGAGAACTCCATCACGCGATATCAGAACCGGGCCATCGAGACGGCGCAGGTGATCGAGGAATTGATCACATTGGCCAAGGAGATGCGGGAAGCCGGTCAGCGCGGCGAGGAACTGGGTCTGACCGAGGACGAGGTGGCTTTCTACGATGCGCTGGAGGTGAACGACAGCGCCGTCGCCGTGCTCGGCGATGATACGCTGCGCCTGATCGCCCAGGAACTCGTGAAGTCGGTCAGGAACAGCCTCACCATCGACTGGACCGTGCGTGAGAACGTCCGGGCGCAGATGCGTGTGATCATCAAACGGATTCTGAGAAAGTACGGCTATCCGCCAGACAAGCAGGCCCACGCAACGGAGCTTGTTTTGGAACAAGCCGAGGCCTTGTGCCGTGACTGGTGTGTCGAATAGGTCTTCTTAGTATGTCGTTCGGCAGCAGAATTCTTCACGATGAGCGCGGTTAATTACCGGAAACGTTCGTGAAACGGATGCGGGGCTTTCTCCATGCGGAATTTCCCGGAGACACGCGGGGGCGATAGATTTTCCGCATGAAAACCCTACTCGATGCGAAATCAACTCGGAGAGCGAAAACCGTGTTCGTAAGTCGTTGTATCGCAACTACGGGTCGCCGAAGGGGGTGGACACGTTGAAACAGAGAAAAGGCGCGAGAAAAGAGACGGATCGGGGTTCAGGCAGGCAAAGATGTGTGATCGAGGACACGTTGAAAACGGCGCGATTTCAAGGAGGGCACATCGCAAAAAACCCGTAAATAATGGGCGGTGTGCGATCCATTGGGATGGACGCGCACACCGCCGAGATCTTGCGGATAGAGAATTTCGAGTGAAAGTAAAATGGTGGGCGGTGCAAGACTCGAACTTGCGACCCCCTGCGTGTAAGGCAGGTGCTCTAACCAACTGAGCTAACCGCCCAAGAAGCGCGGTTCAGCAGCGCATAACCGCGTATTGGCGCTTTAGGGACTATTAGCCTATCAAGTAATGCAGGAATTTTGCAAATGCGGGCAAAGAAGGGCCGCGCTCTATTTCATGGGAAATGACCGGTAGA
The DNA here is from genome assembly GCA_034004565.1 of FCB group bacterium. Classification (GTDB taxonomy): domain Bacteria; phylum Hydrogenedentota; class Hydrogenedentia; order Hydrogenedentales; family SLHB01; genus JAVEWL01. The sequence goes on from JAVEWL010000556.1 coordinate 3,034, forward strand.
GCAAAATGTCACGTTTCGTGTTCCACCGCAATCCCCCCCCACTTACGGGTTTCTAATCTGAGTGAACGTTATTACATGTATTAAAAAATAGAATTGCACTAATATAATAATTATTAAAGGCGATACGAACAATCTATCCAAATGCCTCAGTTGCAGACTGCTATTTTTTTTCGACAACACCTTCTATACAACGAATCTCGATGCGTTCAAGCCATTTGACACTTCTACCTACATACTTGTCACCGGGAAAATAGAGTCGAAGCGCCCCTTCTGAATTATCAAGTGTTTTGCCGTCTTTCTCCAGCACCAGCAGTGCCCTTTTCCCATTGGGGGGCTGATGTAGTTCGGTCCAAGAGGTAATCACCTGGTAGCCGTCGGTCCCCTTGAACACCACGTACATATTTTCTTTCCGGTAGCTTCCTGCCTCATTTGCGGCTTTGGCAAAATTCAGAATGTCATTCAAACGCACGCCCCGGTAATCGAAAATGCCTATAAAACCGGAAGATTCGCCCACACAAATGCATTGTTCTTCGATTTCTTGCGGCATGTCGCGTAGTTCATCGAGTGTAAATTCGAACTCCATCTTATTCAAATCCACCAAAACAATTTTGTTTGATGGGCGGGGATCGGCATAGCCCGGAACGATAGAGAATGTCGAGATGAGCATGGCCATCATTAGAACGGGTAATTTGGTTGTTAAGGAAAACATATTTATACCTTTCACGCGGTGAATGGGATACCCTTGTATTCAGTCGCTCAGTTTAGTTGCCATCGTATCCGAGCAGGGATAAACGCTATAACCCTGGACATAGCGAACGAACGCCACATGTCCGTCCATGTAAAGAATATTCATCCCGCCGGGCACATGATTAAACTGGTTGGCGCTGGATGGATTGGCGGCGATGAGGTCCCAGATAACGGGGACTTCGCTTTGCGCCCGTGCGCTTTGCGCCGGTTGGTTGATATCCGTAATCAGGAAGCGCTCGACCCCTTCGCGCAGACGATACAGGGTGTTTCCTCCTGCATTGCCTTTTCCCGGTGCGAATTCCGTC
>JAVEWL010000557.1:0-4077 GCA_034004565.1 FCB group bacterium
GGGGTAATGGTCAAACGCCCGCTGAAGCGGGCTCGAATGTCAGGCAAATGGAAACTGGGGAGCACTGCGGGGGGTGGCGGGTTTTTCTATTTGGGTGGGGGCTGGTATCCTTTTGATTGTGTGACGGTGGTTGTTTGGGAGAAAGCAGGCGTATGAACCTCGGTGTATTTGTCTGGAGGAACGTGTTGCGCAACAAACGCCGCACGGCCCTTACCATGCTCAGCATCGGGTTCTCGCTGTTCCTGCTGATGACGCTGCTTACGTTTAGGGATCAGTTGCTCAATCCCAACTTCGACAACGAGAGCGCGCTGCGGCTTATTACGTCGCCGGCGACGTCGGTGGCGGACATGCTGCCCTCGTCGTACCTGGAAAAGATCAAGCGCGTGCCGCATGTCGAGTACGCGGTACCGTTGCAGTGGTTCAACGGGATCTACAAGGATCCGAATTATCAGTTTGCCAATTTCGGCACGGATCCGAAGGATATCTTCAACGTTTACACGGAGCAGGACATCGACCCGGATCAATGGGCGGCATTCCAATCGGACCGGACGGCGGCGGTGGCCAGCGAGACGCTCGCGAAACGCTTCGGTTGGAAGGCCGGCGACCGTATCACGTTGAAGGGCACGATCTTTCCGGTGGACCTCGATCTGACGATCGTGGGCACGTTCATGGATCCGCTTTCGCAGGAGATGCTGTATTTCCGGCAGGATTATCTAAACGAGGCGCTGGGCGAGTGGAACATGGTCGGCGCGTACGTCATCAAGGCGACGGATGCGGAATCGATACCCGGAATTAGCGACGCCATCGACGGGATGTTCCGCAATTCGCCTTCGGAGACCAAGACGGAGACCGAGAAGGCGTTCGTGCTGGGGTTCATCTCGATGCTCGGGAACATTCAGACCATCATCGGATCCGTGCTGGGCGTGGTGGTGTTTACGATGCTGCTGGTGTCGGTGAGCACGATGGCGATGACCATGCGCGAGCGCCTGCGCGAGGTGGCCATATTGAAGACGATGGGTTTCGGGCGGCGCACGCTGCTGGGGCTGGTGATGGCGGAAGCGCTGCTGATTTCGACGGTGGGCGCGTGCCTGGGCATCCTGCTGGGACAGTCGCTGGGCTTTGTGGATCTGAACCGAATTACGCAGGGGTTCATTCCGCGCTTCGATCCGGCGTTCAGCACGTATTTCATCGTGCTGAGCGCGGGGGCGTTTATCGGGCTGGTATCGGGGTTCTTCCCGGCGTGGCAGGCGGTGAACCTGACAATCACGACCGCGATGCGGCGGCTGGACTGAGCATGCTGATTCCGCTGCGATACAACGTCCGCTACATCGTCCGGCGCTGGCAAAGCACGGCGCTGACAGCGGGAACGTTTGCGCTGGTGGTGGCGAGCTTTGTCATTGCGATGTCGCTTGCGGAGGGCATCGAGCGCGCGCTGACGACGACGGGGAATCCGCTGAACGTTATCGTTATGCGATCGGGCGCGCAGGCGGAAGGGCAGAGCCAAATCGAGGTGGAGCAGTATCCGATTGTCCGGAATGTGCCGGGGATTGCGCCGGATATCGACGGGGAGCCGCTGGCGGTGCCGGAGATCCTGACGCTGGTCAACAAGCCGCGCCTGGACGGGAAGACGGCCAACGTGCAGATTCGCGGCACGAACGCGGATGCGTTCAAACTGCGGCCCGCGGTGCGCATCGTGGAGGGGCGCATGTTCCGGCCGGGATTGCGGGAGGCGATTGTGGCGAGGCCGTTGGCGAAGCGGTTTCGGGGGTTTGGACTTGGCGATCGGCAGCGGTTCGGGCGGGGCACGTTCACCGTCGTGGGCGTTTTCGACGCGTCGGGCACGGCGTTCGATTCGGAGGTTTGGACGGACGCGCGCGAGCTCATGCAGGAGTTCGACCGGAACATCTACAGTTCGGTCGTAGTGCGCGCGCGGGATGCGGGGGCCGTGGACACGATTCGCGCGGCGGTGGAAGACGACAAGCGTTTGAAGCTGGTCGCGAAGGATGAGGTGACGTATTACGCGGAGCAGACCGCGACGGCGAAGCCGGTGAAGGCGTTTGCAATGTTCCTGGCGTTCACGATGGCGATTGGGGCGTGTTTTGCGGGCATGAACACGATGTATGCGAACGTGGCGAACCGGGTAAGGGAAATTGGCACGCTGCGGATATTGGGGTTCACGCCGTTCGCGGTGATGACGAGTTTTCTGATCGAGTCGGTATGCCTGGCGTTGATTGGGGGCGCGATTGGGTGCCTGCTGGCGCTGCCGATTAACGGAGTGGCCACGGGAACAACGAATTTTGTCTCTTTCAGCGAGGTCATCTTTTCCTTTACGATTACGCCGGCGCTGATGATGAAGGGAATGCTGTTTGCGGCCGCAATGGGCTTCGCGGGAGGACTGCCGCCGGCGTGGTCCGCGTCGAGGCAGCCGATATTGGCCGCGCTTAGACAGTTATGAATTACGAATTACGAATGAAAATACTTCGGGTGAGGTTGAGCGTGTGATGGGGAATCCATGACGGACGTACAACTTGACGAGAAATTGTCGAAGCTGCGCATTGATAAGAAACATAAGCAGCCGCGGAGGCGCCGGGCTTGGCGGTCGTGGGCGATCCTTGTCCTTATTGCAGCGGCGGTGGGCGCGTTGGCGTATGCGCGAATGAATGCGCCGATATCGGTGAAGACGACGCAGATCGAGAAGGAGAACGTGGCGCCGGGGCAGGGGCCTGCGCTGGTTACGGCGAGCGGGTATGTTGTGCCGCGGCGCAAGGTGGAAGTCAGCTCGAAGATTGTCGGGCGGGTGGTCGAGGCGACGGTGGCGCGGGGCGATTTGGTGCAGTCCGGCGACGTGTTGTTGAAGATTGAGGACGCGGATTACGTGGCGCGGGTGCGGTCGGCGGAGGCGGCGGTGGCGGCGTTGCGCGCGCGGGTGGCGGAATTGCGCGCGGGTTCGCGGCCGCAGGAGATTGCCGCGGCGAATGCGGCGGTGGCGTCGTCGGAGGCCACGCTCAACAATGCCGAGCTGGATTTGAAACGGCTGGAAGGGCTCTTGAGGCAAGGGATCGTGTCGAGCAAGGATGTCGACCAGGCGCGTGCGGCGCGGGATGTGGCCCAGGCGAAGGTGAACTCGGATCGCAGCACGGCACAGTTGGTGCAGATCGGTCCGCGGCGGGAGGTGATCGAGGCGGCGGAGGCGGAGCTTCGCCAGGCGGAGGCGGTGCTCGAGGTAGCGAAGACGGAACTGGATTACACGATTATTCGCGCACCGATTTCGGGGACCATTCTGGAAAAGCTTGCGGAAGAGGGCGAACTGGTCACGAACGCCAACTTCGGCGGGACGCGCGGCGCCAAAAGCTCCGTGGTGAGCATGGCGGATTTGCGGGACCTTCAGGTCGAGGTCGATGTGAACGAGGTTGAGTTGTCGAAGATCAAGCCGGGACAGCAGGCGGAGATTCGGCTCGATTCGAATCCGGAGCGGGTATATGCGGGGCAGGTCGACGAGATCTCGCCGCAGGCGGACCGGCAGAAGGGGTCCGTGCAGGTCAAGGTACGGATTCTCGATCCGGACGAAACGATGACGACGGAGGTGAATGCGCGGGTGACGTTTCTGGGCGATGCTGTGGCGGTCGTGGAGGCGAAATCGCGACTGTGGATTCCGAAATCGGCGGCGGTCGAGGGGGACAACGGCAGCGTTGTGTACGTGTTGAGCGAGGGCAAGGCTGTGGCGAAACCCGTGACGCTCGGCACCGAAGGCGAGAAGGGCGTGGAAGTCGTCGAGGGGCTTGACGGCAGCGAGACGCTGATTACGTCGCCCTTGGACCAAATCAAAGACGGCGCTCGCGTCGTGGCGGAAGCGTAGGTTCGCATGGACAACGGCGAACCCATCGTACAGGTCCGAAACCTGCGGAAGACTTTCGTCCACGGCGATACGGATGTCGTGGCACTGGACAGTATCGATCTCGATGTTGCGCAGGGGGAATTCCTGGCGCTCATGGGGCCGTCGGGGTCGGGTAAGTCGACGCTGTTGTATATTCTGGCGGGGATCGACCGCGCCACCAGCGGGGAATGCCACGTCCTGGG
>JAVEWL010000558.1:0-4069 GCA_034004565.1 FCB group bacterium
AGCGAGATTCTGCCTCAGCTCGTCGAGCTTAGCGGACGAGCCATCGAAGTTCTCCGGCATCACCGGGCCGCCGCGCAACCCTTCCTCGGTGACTTCACTCCAGCGCAGCAGCGGCATCCACAGGGATTTCAGCCAGGGTCGGTCGACACCCGGCGTCAGATATAGCGTGTCGTTGATTTCGGCTAGCGCCTTCAGATACTCCGGGTCGAAAATGTCGCCCTGCGTATTCTCGACCACGACGCGAATCTGGTTACCAAGACCGCGAACCTGCTCCTTATTGTCGAGGAAGTTCCGGATATAGGGATTCGAGGACGGAATCATTCGCTCGAAGTTCGCGTTGATATCGATCAGAAGCGACTGCCACCCCAGCAACACTGAGACGATGCCGAACAGCGCGAGAATCTTCAGGCGGTTGTTGAAGACCAGGCGTTCGAACAGGTTGCCCGATTTCTCGTCGAAATCGGCTACTTCGCTTATGACTTTATACTTTTCTTTCTGTTGATCATGCAAGGGACCAGCAGCCATGGATTACCTCTGATGACTTTCGGAAGCAGCGGACGCCGAAGTTGTGCCCGGACCCTGCGTCCAATTGCTCGACAAGGGGGCCGCCCCCTTCACCTATTTCGCCGCGGACTCCAGGAGCAGGCGCTCGACACCCTGCTGAGTCGCCACGAACACTTCATGATCCGATACCTGCAGCAGATCGAAACCGGCAATGGTCTCCCCCGGGCGTTGCACCACAGCGAAATCGTCGCCAGCCACATCGCTGATCAGGATCTGGCCGCGCTGCGAAACGAGAAGAACACGCCCGTCCGAAAGCCCGATACCCGCGTTGATCGCGGACGTCACCCCAGTGGGCAATTGTGACCACGTCCTGCCTTCGTCACGGCTGCGCCAGGCATTGCCACGCAGGCCGAAGGTCACTACATCCGAACCCTGTCCAAGCAGGCCGAACCACGACCCGGGGTAAGGCGTCTCGACGCGGTCGAAGCGGGCGCCGTCAGGCGACAGCTTGAGGACCAGCCCGAGCTCGCCGGCGATGTAGACGTCGTCGCCGACACCACTCATCGCGTGCAGCGAATACCGCTCCGGATTCTCGGTACGCTCCATCCACGGTTCCCAGGTGGCACCGCCATCCCGGGTATGGAGAATCAGGTTGAACTGCCCGATCAGCCAGCCTTCCCGGGCATTGCGGAACCACACGTCGAGGAAAGGCTTGGTCGGTCCCTCGCTGGCCATGGCCTGCGCATCTTTCAGGGCCAATGCAAGGTCGGGATCGTTCCGGACCGACGCCAGCTTCGCGTAATGCGCCACCATCATCGATCCCAGGGTGCGCCCATCGAACACCTTTTTCCAGGATGCACCACCATCGGATGACTGCAGCACGACGCCGTCGTGGCCGACAACCCAGCCGGTTTCCGCGGTCGGGAAGCTGACGGCGAGCAGGTCGGTGCTTACCGGAGACGGAACCTGTTTCCACGTCGCTCCGGCATCGACTGAGACCAGGATGTGCCCACGCGGGCCGACCCCGACCAGCCGGCTGCCATCGACCCTGGCCAGCCCGAAAACGGGCGACTGCTCCAGTCGTCCGGTCATGCGCGCAGGGGAGTCAAGCGGGTCGGCGAATTCATTTGCCGCGTGGCCGGGCACGACCTGCACCAGGCTCAAGGTCAGCGCGGCGCTTGCTAGAAACTTCGTGATCGACATATGCATTCCGGTCTGGGGCACGCCAAGGCACAAGGGGCGGGTTGGGCCTTTCCGGCCGCCCACCCCTCGCTGACACTACCCCGCGCTATTATCGTTGCGTGCGGCGGGCCAGTCCTTCCGGTGAATAGAACACATCCCGGTCGACCGCATCGGTTTCGAAGAACAGGCCCTTGTGGTCGGCACCGATCGAGCTGTGATAGTAGACGCCGGTATTGAATTCATAGAGCCAGAGCGTACTCGCATAAGGAATCCTCTTGTCGTACGCGTACAGCGCGGGAGACCACGCACCGCGCGAGAGCTTCCCGCTTGCATCCCATCCGTCCATCATGCCTGCAGCGTTCGCGTCCTCGTCCAGGTAGAAGCGCCTCTTCGCCACGACGTGCCGCTGGCCCTGCTTGAGCGTGGCCTCGACGACATACACGCGGTGCAGTTCCCAACGCATCACATCCGGGTTGGGATGATCCTTCCTCAACATCTCCTCGGCCTTGGTATTGAACCATCGATAGTTATTGTAAGGAATGATCATTTCCTTCGTGCCGACGAGCTTCCAGTCGTAGCGATCCATCTTGCCGGAGAACATGAAGATCTCGTCGTAGAGCATCGCACCGCCCGACGTGGCGATCGGAAAATCGTAGGCAGCATCCGGAGACAACCGGACCCGGCGCTGACCCGGCGAATAGTTCCAGGTCCGGTCGGGCTTGGATGGGTCGAGGTATTTCTTCTGGAGGTTGCCTTCCCCCACGTTCCGCGCCGGCGCGGAATAGGTGCTGTTGTTGGCCAGATACAGGCCACCGTCGGCATAGAATTGCTCGGGCGTCAGATCCTTGTTGTAGTAGTCGTTCTGGTTGCGATTATTCACCTCGGCCGTCAACACCTTGCTGCCCGAGGCGTCCACATACCAACCCTGGCCATAGGTCCAGGCCGACGCCCCTTTGTACGCAAGCTGGAGATTCCACATTGCCTCGTAGCCGTTCTTGGGATTCGGAAACGGCACCCCGCCAAAGCAGCCCGCAACGCCGAGCCCGCCCTCGATAAGCGTGCAGCGCCCGGCGGCATTCTGCTCCATGTGTTCGATCTGCCAGTCCGGGTAGGCCACGGAACGACGGGTGGGGTACACATCAACCTTGTAGCTCGGGAAGCGCTTCAGCAGCTCCCTGGTTGCTTCGGAGAGCTTGTCGGCGTATTGGTCGACGTTGGCACCAGTGATCGTATACAAGGGCTTGTCGTCGGCAAAGGGATCGGCCCAGAACCCGGAATCCTTCTTGAACCCGGCGGGGCGGGTGGTATCAGGAAGCCCACCGGTGTAGGCAGGAATGGACCCGTCCTGATTACCGGCCTTGAGCGCCCCCCAGGGCAGACGTTCTTCGTCAGCGAATGCAAACGTCGCCGTGAATCCGAAGGCCGCCATCATTATGACCACGGCAGAAATATTTCGCAAATTCATCACTTCGCCCCTCTCAAAATGCGGTTTGATAGGTGAAATTCACATAATTCCGATCACGGAAATTCGCCAGACCCGAATAGGTGGTATTCGTCGTACCCGGAAGAGTGCCCGTCATGCCATCCCTGTGGGTGTATGAAAGATCGAACTGATGCTTGTGGCTGCCGACGAGCCATTCCAGGCGACCGCCGATACGGACCAGGTAGGATTTCTCGGGCAGGACGCCGGAACCGACCGCAGCGGCGTTGCCTTTGATGCCGTACATGGCCAGCAGGGGCACCGACACGTCCATGCTGGGGAAGAGCTGCTGCCACATAGGCGTAAACAGGGCGCCGATGCTTGCGGCATTTCTCGTCGAACATCCGCGCAGCACCTCGCGGTCAGCACAGAATCCCGCTACGCCGCGCATGCTACCGTTGAACAGATCCTTGTTCCGCGTGACCTTGTCGAGGCGAGTGTAGTCGAACTGGACGACGACCGAACCACTATCGAAGAACGAATTCTTGTTGATGGTCGACACCCCGCTCAGCAGCACGTGATAGGTATTGCCGCGCGGCCCCTCGAGCGAAGGATCGTTGATCAGACCTGGTCCGGCTCCGTAAGCAACGCCCGACCGAACAGCAAGCGGCATGTTCTTGCGGTAGTTCAGTTCGGCTCCCAGCGACCAAGCGCCCACGCCCGCATTGTAGGTCACCCCGAACAGCTCGATGTCCTTGGCGTACACAGCGCGCGCCTCCCTACCTCCGGCACCGATGCTGACCTGATTGAGCCAGGTCGGACTCTTGTCGTCGAACTTTCGGTACCACAGGGAGATGGCATCACCGTCCAGCGACGCCGGTGCCCATTTCACGCCGATCCCCACATCCCCCTTGTCACCCTCGCGCGCATCCCGGCGAGGCACTGCCGGAAAAGACAGGTAGG
>JAVEWL010000559.1:0-4066 GCA_034004565.1 FCB group bacterium
GGCCGAGCATCATGCCCGGCGGCTCGGAAGCGGCCTGGCCCGAGGTCAAGCCGATCCTGCAGGACATCGCCGCGAAGGTGGCGGACGGTTCGCCGTGCTGCGACTGGGTCGGCGCGAACGGCGCGGGCCACTACGTGAAGATGGTCCACAACGGCATCGAGTACGGCGACATGCAGCTCATCTGCGAGGCCTACTGGCTGATGCACTCGGTCCTCGGGATGTCGGCCGGCGAGCAGCAGACGGTCTTCGCCGACTGGAACAAGGGCGAACTCGACAGCTACCTCATCGACATCACGCAGCAGATCCTCGCGAAGGTCGACGTTGAAACCGGCAAGCCGCTGGTCGACGTCATCCTCGACACCGCCGGCCAGAAGGGCACGGGCAAGTGGACTTCGCAGAGCGCGCTGGATCTTGGCGCGCCCGCGCCGACGGTCGCCGAAGCCGTGTTCGCGCGCATCATGTCGGCCATCAAGGAAGAGCGCGTCGCGGCCTCGAAGCAGCTCAGCGGCCCGACGGCGAAGTTCGAAGGCGACAAGCTGAAATTCATCGAAGACATCCAGCACGCACTGTACGCCTCGAAGATCTGCTCGTACGCGCAGGGCTACCAGCTTATCCAGTACGCCTCGAAGGAGTACGGCTGGGATCTGAATTACGGCAGCATCGCGCTGATGTGGCGCCAGGGCTGCATCATCCGCGCCCGCTTCCTCGAACGCATCAAGGAAGCCTTCGACGCGGATCCGAACTGCCAGAACCTGCTGCTCGTCCCCTACTTCAAGGAGCGCATGCAGGCGGCGCAGGAAGCGTGGCGCCGTGTCGTGGCGACGGCCGTGACGATGGGCGTACCCGTGCCGGCGTTCGGTTCGGCGCTGGCGTACTACGACGGCTACCGCTCGGAACGCCTGCCCGCGAACCTGCTCCAGGCCCAGCGCGACTTCTTCGGCGCGCACACCTACGAGCGCACCGACAAGCCGCGCAAGCAGATGTTCCATACGGAATGGCTCGCGGAGGGAACGCAGGCGACTTCCGATCCGGCATAGCCATTTTCGATTTCAGATTTTCGATTATGTCGAGGGTGGAGAGGTGAGGTTTAACGCCTTTCCACCCTCGTTGTATAGTTAGACCAGATGCTTTGCTCAAGGGGAGAGGATGGCCATGACTGAGAAACGGCGCAAACTGACCAAGATGGCGGCAGTAAGTTGCATGTTCTGTTGTGCGGCAATGTTTTTGGCCATACCCAGATTTCCGGACTATGCTCTAATCATATATGCCCTGAGCATGGTCTTGGTTCTCGTAGCAGTAATTCTAATCGTGGTTTCAGGCGGTCTCACTAGGGGGCACTGGTAGTAATGCCTGCCTGATTCCACGCAAATTGGAGACTTGACCATGGCCGAATCACTACACGATTTCATGAAAGTGGGCATCATCCACTTCATGGCCTTTCCGCAATGTGGGGGCGGTGATGGGCCCATTGCCGAGACCTTCCGGACGCTGGCGCTCGATCCATTCTTCGACGTGATCGAAGTGACGCAAGTCAAGGACCCGGCAGCGCGAAAGCAGGTCCGCGCGATCGCGGAGCAGGCGCGGGTCGATATTCCATTTGGGGCACAGCCGATCCTGTTGGGCGGCAAGCTTGATTTGAACAGCCCTGATGTCGCGGCCCGGCAGAAGGCCATTGACGCCATCAAGGCCGCCATTGATGAGGCGGCGGAGTTGGAGAGCGACGCGCTGGCGGTGCTCAGCGGGCCGGTCACCGAGGACCGCGGGGCGGCGATGGGGCGGCTGGTGGATTCGCTGAAGCAACTCTGCGCCTATGGAAAGCCCAAGGGAATCCGCATCGTGCTGGAGACCTTCGACCAGGTGCCGTATGGGAAGAACTGCCTCATTGGGCCTACCGAGGACGCGGTGAAGGTGTCGGAGGCGGTGCGCGAGGAGTATCCCGACTTCGGCCTGCTGCTGGACCTCAGTCATTTGCCGCTGCTGGCCGAGTCGTCGAAGCACGCCATCAAGGCGGCAGGGAAGCACCTTGTGCATGTGCACATTGGGAACTGCGCGATGGACGATGCAAGCCATCCGGCGTACGGCGACAATCATCCGCGCTTTGGCGCGCCGGGCACGCGCAACGACGTGCCGGAGTTGGTGCAGTTCCTGATGGTGCTGCTGGACAGCGGTTTCCTGCGCAGGGACGAGCGACGCATTGTTAGCTTCGAGGTGAAGCCGATGGCGGGCGAGGACGCGGAGGCCGTGGTGGCGGGGTCGAAGCGGACGCTGATCGAAGCGTGGCGGCGGCTTGAGCAGGAAGGCCACCTCGCGGCGATACTCGCCGCGGCGATGACGGTTTGACCGTGGACGGATAGCCCTCACCCCAACCCTCTCCCAGGGGGAGAGGGGGGAAGAGTCCGGGAAGGCGCGGTTCTTCCCCCCTCTCCCCCTGGGAGAGGGTTGGGGTGAGGGCTCACGCGGTACAGAGATAAAGCGGCAGGATGTAAGGAGAAGGTGATGACCAGGGTTTTGGTGACGCGGGCGATTCCGGAGCGGGGGCTTCAGTTGCTCTACGATGCGTTTGGGAAGGATGCCGTTACGGTTGCGCCGCAGGATGGGTCGATGGCTCGGGCGGATTTGCTGGCGGCGGTGAAGGGGGTGGATGCCCTCCTCCCCATGCTTTCCGATGCGGTGAATGGGGAGCTGATGGACGCGGCGGGGCCGCAGTTGAAGGTCATCGCGAACTATGCGGTGGGGTACAACAACGTCGACGTGAAGGCGGCCACGGAGCGCGGGATCATCGTGACCAATACGCCGGGGGTGTTGACCGAGACGACGGCCGACCTCGCGTGGGCGCTGCTGATGGCGGCGGCGCGGCGGATCGGCGAAGGCGAACGGTTGACGCGGTCGGGCCAATGGGCCGGCTGGGGTCCGATGCAGTTGCTGGGCGTGGACGTTTATGGAAAGACGCTGGGCATTTACGGTATGGGGCGCATTGGGCAGGCCGTGGCGCGGCGCGGGTTGGGCTTCGGGATGAAGGTGCTCTATACCAGCAACCGGCGGATTGACGAGGCGACGGAGAAGGAACTGAACGCGCTGCAGGTCGACAAGGACATGCTGCTGGAGGAGTCGGATTTCCTGTCGCTGCACATGCCGCTGACGGTGGACACGAGGCACTGCATCGGCGCGGCGGAACTGGCGAAGATGAAGAAGACTGCGGTGCTCGTCAACACGGCGCGGGGTCCGGTGGTGGATGAGGCGGCCTTGGCTAAGGCGTTGCAGGACGGGGTGATCTTTGCGGCGGGGTTGGACGTGTTTGAGGAGGAGCCGACGATCCATCCGGAGCTGTACAAGTGCGAGAATGCGGTGATCGCGCCGCACCTGGGGAGCGCGTCGCTGGAAACGCGGTCGCGGATGGCGGAGATTGCGGCGGGTAATGTGGTGCGGGTGCTGCGGGGCGAGGAACCAACGACTTGCGTGAACCCGGCGGTGTTGCAGGGATAGAGTGTTTTTTCCGAAACGAATGGTGTTTACAAAACATAATTAATAATATTGCCAAACCATTTACTGAATGGACTTTATGGACGTGATGGACATGAATAGGCGCGGGAGGATGGGATGTATATCGGGCGGATTGTGAGTGTGGCGATGGCGGCGGATGGGCGGCTTTGTGCGGCGTACCGGGTTTCGAGCCGGTCGTTCCCGAACCGGAAGGCGGTGGTTGGGGCGAAGGCCATCAGCATCGTGCCGAAAGAAGGACACGAGTCGGACGTGCTGAAGAATCCGTACATCTCCTATAACTGCGCGCGGGTGATGTGCGACGGGGCCGTGGCGGTGGTGACGAACGGCAGCCAGACGGATCCGGTGGCGGAGAAGATTGGGATGGGGATGCCGATTCGGGACGCGTTGGCGCTGTCGATGCTGGCGATGGATTTTGAGAAGGACGATTACTCGACGCCGCGAATCTGCGCCGTGGCCGACAAGCGGGATGGCTCGGGCTGGCTGGGGATCGTGCGGAAAGACGGGATGGACGTACGCCGGATGCCGCTGGAGGCAGGTCAATACTTCTAGATCGGAAGAGCGTCGT
>JAVEWL010000560.1:0-4060 GCA_034004565.1 FCB group bacterium
TCATTGCGAGGAGGCGTTCCCCGCCGACGAAGCAATCCCGGAACCAAGAAGGGAGAACCGGCTCTTTCTGTCATCCCGAGCTTGCGAGGGAACTGATCACACCCAAGCATTCGAGTCCTCTGTACGATTAGATCCCTCGCAAGCTCGGGATGACAGAAAGGGACGGTCTTCCCCTCCTCGGTCCCGGGATTGCTTCGTCGTCCTGCACCGGGAAAAGCTGTGCAGGACTCCGCGCAATGACGGGTGGGGGTGGCGCGATCCGGGGGTTCCCTTCGGTCACCCCCGGCTATTTACATGGCGCCCTTTCAGGGCGCACAGAGGAAGAAAGGCCTCGCTGCGCTCGGCCCTTTGATCCTAAGACCGACCTGGAGGTCAGCGTTACAAAAAGCATCGCGATGAACCTCTGCCGTTTTCCGGAGTATTCGCTCTTTTCCGTATTGTTTTCGTGCGAAACTTGTGCTATACAAATTGCCGATAGGGTGCTGTGGTTGGCGCCCATATGTTCCGGACGGGTCGATGAGTGACAAATTGCCAAGCCTGCTGACTGACGTGCCATCCCTGCCGCCTTCACTTCCCTTGGTTAGCTCGCGTCGAATGCGTCCTGAACCGTGTCTCGATGTGCCTCAAGGGGCGATGTTCAGGAGTAAGGAAATGAATATCTACGTTGGAAATCTGTCCTACAACGCGACCGAATCGGACCTGCGCGACGCCTTCGAGGCGTACGGCGACGTGTCCTCCGCGCGCATTATCATGGACCGTGCGACCGGCAAGTCGAAGGGCTTCGGCTTCGTGGAAATGTCCAACGATGCGGAAGGCAAGGCGGCCATCGGCGGGCTCGATGGCAAAGACCTGAAGGGACGCCCCCTGCGCGTCAACGAGTCGCTCCCGAAGGATGACGGTCCGCGGGGTGGCGGTGGCGGCGGCCGGGGCGGTTACGGCGGCGGTGGTGGCGGCTACGGCGGCGGCGGCCGGTCCTACTAGATCAAAAAACATCCCGCTTTGCGCCCGGCGTCGCCCGGGCGTGAGGCGGGGTTCTTAACGTAACGCAGACCTCGAGGACGGTCTTCAAGCCGATGAGTCGGCCAAAGGGAGGCTTCCTCTAATACTCTTCTGGCAATACCCCAACACTCGCGCAATGACCGCGCCCACAGCGAGGCTGGCGCATATCGTTACTCCCCTTTCCCAAGGGGAGTTTTCTTCAATTCGGTCCAAGAGCTCTCCTTTGGAAAGGAGCGCTACCGCACTCTAGGCGCGTCGTTTGTATGTAGCGCCCGGAACGCCGCTATACCCTCAGATCGGCCGCGGCCTTCCTCAGCCGGTCGGGATCGGCGGCGTGCAGGGCGGCAACTTCGATATCGATGATCCTGCGCATAACAAGCGTGCGCAGGCTTACGTCCAGCGATTGCGCGCCCGGGGCCGACCGCATCAGGTTCGGGAGTTGGTCCACCTTATCGGTGCGGATGGCGTTTCGGATGCCGTCATTGACCGTGACGATTTCGGACACAAGGGCAACGCCTCGACCGTCGGCTTGCGGCAGCAAACGCTGAGACACGACGCCCCGTAAGGTCGTCGCGATGGCGTGAAGCGCGTCCTGGCGCTGCGTCGTGGGCAGAAACGCCACAAGCCGCTCGATGGCCTGCACGGCATCGGTCGAGGGAAGCGTGGTTATCACCAACCGTCCCGTCTCGGCCGCGCGGATGATCAGCTCGGCCGACTCCGCGTCGCGCACGTGGCTTGAGACGATGACGTCGGAGTCCTGGGCCAGGGCGTGGCGCAACCCTTCCGCGAACGTGCGTGTATCGCGTCCGACTTCGCGCTGCTTGACCACGCTGCGCTGGTTTTCAAACGCGAACTCGATGGGATCCTCGATGGTCATCACGGCGCGGCGCGTCTCGCGGTTGATCGTGCCCACGAGCGACGCCAGGGTGGTGCTCTTGCCCGAGGCCAGCGGCCCCGTAACCAGCACAAGCCCGTCGCTCATCAGGGCGAAATCGCGCACCGTGTCCGGCAGGCCAAGCTGCTCCAGTGTGGACACGTCTTTGTTGATGGTGTGGAACGTGGCCTCGATGAAGCCGCGCTGGAAGAATACGTTTACCTGCCAGCGGCCCACCTCGGGTACCGTCATCGCAAACGAGACATCGCGACGGCGGAAGAGTTCGCGGCGCTGCTGCGGGCTCATGACGCCTTGTACGAGCGTGTCCACGGTCTCGGCCGAGAGAGGCTTTTCGCTCGCGGCCACGAGGTTCCGGTTGATGCGCAGCAGCGGTGGCGCCAGCACGGAGAGGTGCAGGTCGGTGGCGCTTTGCTTCACCATGAGCTTCAGCAGGGGCAGAATGTCAATGGACCGCACGAAACGTTCGAGGGCTTCCGGGGGTTCGCACTTGTCGAGCCGGACGCCGTACTCGAAACCTTCCTGCTGCGGCGCATCACCCATGATTCGCACGATAGGCCCCTCGGCGCGCAGGGGATCGGGCAAGCCGGGGATTTGCATTTCAATGCGCACGCGAGTATGGATGGGGAGCGAAATGCTCGTTACGAAGAAAGCCAAGCCGCCGGCCGACACGTTGGTGGTCATCGCGGCGAGGGAATCGCCGACCGGCGTTCCACTCGAATTGAGGACGATGAACTTCAGCGGCAATTCAACCGATACACGCCGGTTCACTCGGTGTTCAAGATTGACATTCCATCCCATACCGCCCCCTCCTTGGCCGAATACGGCTTTGATGCGATCCCCCTACTGGACCGAAAAAGTCTAACACAGGGGAGCGCTTCCCGCAAAGAAGGGAAAACCAACTATGAATTGCAAATGATGAATTCTGAATGAAGAGTGCTTTATCCCCGATAGAGGCTGTGACCCAGGCCCATGGCTTCGCGGCACGACTCCACCGTTTCGAGGGCCACCGGGGTCACCCGTTCCGCATTGGCGCGCAAGAATTCCTTCACCGACTCGTCGTTGTTCGCGGGAGCGTTGTAGCGTTCGATGATGGGCGCGTTAAACTCCGAGATGTGCTGCGCCAGGGTCGTCTTCAGCGTCCCGTAGAACTTCTCGCCCCGGCGATACTTGTCCACGAAGTCGCGATATACGTCTTCCGGCGCCACGAGATCGAGCAGGCGATACAGCGTCGCCAGGCTCGGCGGCATGCGCGGCAGGATGATTTCAGGGTCGTAGCCCTCCACTTCCAGCGGCAGCGGATCGGTCGTGGTCTGCACGCCCTTTACCTTCGCGAGCACCGTCTTCGGGTCGTCGAGCAAATCGAGCGTGTTGCCTTCGCTCTTGCCCATCTTTTCGGAGCCGTCGAGGCCGGGGAGGCGCACCGCGCCGCGCGGCACCGACGCCGGCACCTTCAAGGTTTCACCGAAGCGGTGGTTAAAGCGCTGGGCCATCACGATGGCCATCTCGACATGCTGTCGCTGGTCGTCGCCCACGGGCACCTTGTCCGCCTTCACAATAAGGATGTCCGCCGCCATCAAGACGGGATAGCCCAGCAACCCGAACGACAAGGGATTGCCGTCCATCTCGCCTTCGTCGTTGGCGAGCTTGCCGATCTTGTCTTTATAGGTCGTGCCGCGTTCGAGATAACCGATGTTTGTGATCATTCCGAGAAGTAGGGAGAGCTCCGCCGTCGAGGGCAAGTCGCTCTGGCGATAGATGACCGACTTGACCGGATCCAGGCCGCAGGCCACGTAGGTCCGCAGCATGTTCAGCGTTTCGCGGTAGAAGTCGCGGCGTTCCGTGATCGTCGTCAGGGCATGGTAGTCGGCGATGAAGTAATAGCAGAGGTGATCTTGTTGCTGAAGTTCGAGGAAGCTCTTGATCGCCCCGAAATAGTTACCGTAGTGCAGACGCCCCGTGGGACGAATGCCCGAGAGAATAATATCGCGTTTCGCCGACATGGATATAACACCTTCCGTGAGGTTGAAGCTCCGACGCCCAGAGTGTGAGAGGATAGCAGAAGCGGGGGGGGGCGTTTTCAAAAAGCGGCGGGAGGAGATGGGTTTGGTGGACGACGTGTGGGGCAGTCGCCCTCGGCTGCCATTCTTAAGCTCTTGCATTGCCTTG
>JAVEWL010000561.1:0-4054 GCA_034004565.1 FCB group bacterium
TCAACGAAGTTCGGACGCATTGCCAAGATCATGCCCGAGGCCGCCCGGCAGGGCATGGCCAAAGCCGGTATGGCGCTTCTGCGGGACTGCATCATGGACCCCGATACCGTTCCCCTGGAAGAGGGCACGCTACGCGCCTCGGGGATGGTGTTCGTTGAAGACCAGCTTATCGGCACAAGCAAAGATCTCGGCGCGGACGGGCCACTAACGGAGATCGGCGTACCACGCAAGAACACCGTAACCGTCACGGTCGGATTCAACTCCCCGTATGCCGTGTATCAGCACGAGGGCATGCGTAAGGACGGCAGCTTCGTTGTGGAGAACTACTCGGAGCCCGGCAGCGGCCCCAAGTTCCTGGAGAACAAGCTCGCGGAAAACGCAGAGGACTACATGCGCCTGGCCGCACAGGAGGCCGCGCGGGTGGCCCAGCGGCTGTTGCCGACGAAGGGCGGCGGATCGCGTGGGCCAAAGTCATAGCACGGCAATACGCTCTACGCGGGGGCTTGAAGCCGCGGACTCACAATGCCGGGGATGTTTACCGGGGGGAAACGGGCACCCATCAAGCCCGGCGGGAAGATAGGCGCAACGCCGGCGCGTAACGGCGGGAGGACAACGCAATGCCGAAGTGGAAAGTGGATGCCGAGGGAAACCTGGTTGACGCCGAAGGGAATCCGGTTGTTGTCGAGGGCGAGCCCGTGAAGGTCGCCGACATCGACGGGGTTGTGTCGCAAGAGACGATGGATACCAAGATCGAGCAACGTCTGGCGCGACAGACCAACCGCATCAAGGCGCTTGAGGCGCAAGCCAACAGGACGCCGGAAGTGGAGCGTATGCTCGAAAACCTTTCGGCCGAAAAGGCGGAGTATGAAGCTCAGGCGGCGCGCGCGCTTGCCCGCGTAAATGCAGACGCAGGCGCAGAGGTGCAGCGCGTGCAAGCCGAGTTGGAAGACTCCCGCAAGACCCTCGACGCTGAGCGCGCGGCACGGGCAGAGGACAAGGTCAAATGGGCCATCCTTACCGCCGCCGGGGACCGCTTCATAAACCCGGCTGTTGACGTTGTTCCTCACATGATGGCCGCGCACAAGCGCGAAGAGGCGGTGGGCCCCGACGGCAAAGGCACGGGCGAGTTCCACGACTTGTTCAAGGTGCGCGTCAAGAAAGACGGCAGCGATGATGAGTATGAGGACAAGTACCTGCCCGCGGACAAAGCCGTTACCTGTTGGCTGGAAACCCACCCCCACTACGCAAAATCGAGCGGACTGTCTGGATCCGGAGGGGGATCCTTCCGTGAAGTCGCAGGGAACCCAAGACGAAGCCAAATGACCGATGAGCAGAAGGCGGACTTCGTGAGCAAACACGGGCGCGAAGCCTTCCAGAAGCTTCCGGAATAATGCTCGAGACCGCGTTGCGGCCGGGCGGGAGATTGACACCATGGCAGCCTTTACCAGAGATACATTCGTCGTCTTTGACGACCAGTTCCAGACCGGGATGTGGGAGCGGATCGCTCAGAATACGCAGGCGTTCAACGTCGCGTCCAACAATGCGCTCGTGCTCCAGTCCGAAAGCCTCAAGGGCGACTACTCGATCTCCACGATATTCGAGAAACTCAACGAGGACGCCATCACCCGGCGCGATCCCAGCAGCCTCTCCGTGGCCACTGCCTACGACATCGAACAACTCGAAGTCGCAAGCGTGAATCTGCACCGGCGTTTCGGGCCCGTCAAGAAGACCCTGAATTCCTGGTACCAGATCGGCCAAACCCCCGAAATGCTGTCCATGCTTGTGGGGCAAATGGCGGGGGACCTGAAGGCGGCCAAAATGGTGAACACGCTTCTGAGCGCAGTTACGGCCGCGCTGAGTGGGCAGTCGGACATCATCCACGACGCCACCGGCGCATCCACCAAAACCCTTACCACCGATCACCTGGTTAGCGGAATGTCCAAGATGGGTGACGCCTTTCAGCGTCTCGCCTGTTGGGTGATGCACTCGAAGCCGTACTTCAACCTTGTGGGCAACCAGGTCGCGGACAAAATGGACTCGGTTGCGGGCTTGATTGTCTACGGCGGAACCCCCGCGACGCTGGGCAAGCCCGTCGTGGTCATCGATTCGCCGGCGCTTACCGATGGCGCCACCGCCCCGATCTATTCGGTGCTCGGCCTCGTGCAAGGCGCCGGGGTCATCAAGGACCACGAACAAGGCCCCGTTGCCTACGACGTGGTGACCGGGCTCGAAAACCTCATGGGCGTCGTGCAATCCGAGTTCATGCTGAGTGTTGGCGTGAAGGGATTCACGTGGGACGTGCTTAACGGAGGAGCCAATCCGACGGACGCCGATCTCGCCACGTCGGGCAACTGGGATGTTGTCGCGTCCAGCCTTAAGGATGCGGCCGGCGTCCTTATCAAGGTGCAGTAAACGAGCATGTGGCGGGGCCGCGACAGCGGCCCCGCCTTAGCCCAAACCCGAGAAGACAGGATGGATTCAATGAACAAGACGATCGGCGATGCGGTAATGGAGGTCGAGGCGGAGTTCTGCGAAGCCTACAAGGCCAAACACGGAACCCTCGACGGCTGCAATCAGCACCTGGCCGACATGCGCCCACACGTACTTGTGGCCGCGAAAGAACGGATTGCTCGTTTGACCGAAGAGTCTGAGCGGCAAGGGAAAGATGAGGAAGGGCGTAACCGCATGCCCAAGACCATTGCGGAAAAGGCCGCATACATCAAGCAATTCGGGGTGGAGGCCTTCAAGGATATCGTGGGCCGCACCTTGGTAAGTGACAAGGCTTCGTCGTCTGCCGGAAGCCAATAACGGCGAGTGCCGGAAAGAGAACAGCCATGCCGAAGCGTAAGCGCGTCGGGACGTCGCCGAATAGCCGGAAGTTCATCGAATACTCGGGGCGAACCCTCGAAAGAATGAGAGAGGAAAAGGCAAGCTACACAGAACTACTGGTAGCGACGTTCCGAATGCTGATGAACACTATCGACGGCGGCGCCGTGCCCTTGCCCGTTGCGCGAGACGCCATATCCATGTGTGAAAGCGAACTCTTCGACCGGGCCGCCACTCGATCCCTGAGTTGGGCGCAAGACGACCCGCTGCGGGCTACTATCTATCAGCCGTTGATTGGGGAATCCATGCCCCCGGACGATGCGGACAGAAACCAGGCGATGACTCTCGCCCGGAAGGCATTTAACGGCACTGCCGCCCCGGCCCACTGACAGGGACAAGAAAACCATGCCGGATGTGACTACAGACAGCCTGAAGCCCCAGCAGCGCAAGGCGATTGCGGCGCTTCTGGAGCGGGGCTGCGTCACGAAAGCCGCCGAGGCCGTGGGAGTGGCCCCCAAGACGATATACCGCTGGCTTCAGCAACCGGACTTCAAGAGCGCACTGTCCAGCGCCGAGGGCGAGGTGGTGCAGGCGGCCGTGCGGCGCCTGGCCGGCATGAGCGATAAGGCGCTATCCACACTCGAGGCCGTTCTTGATGATGAGGAGGCTTCGGCCGCGTCCAAGACGCGGGCTTCGCTTGCGGTCCTCGAAGCGCTCCTTCGCTTGCGCGAGCTGGTGACGCTGGGCAACGAACTGGCCGAACTCAAGGCCCGCGTGGAGAATGAACTGTGAGACTTGCCGGGCTCTTGAAAAACGACCTGCGCAGGGTAAAAGCGAAGATAGAACAACTGCGCCCCATGGCGCGAGATTATCGCATCCTATGGCCCTACGGGCTTGGGCCGTTTGACGGCATGAATATGCAAGAGACGTTCGGGGCAATCTACGCACACGAACGCCAGCACGGGCTGGAGGTCAAACTGTGAGATTCCGAAAGGCGGACCTGGGCGCGTTGCGCCGGCAGATAGACAAGATTCGCGGCCCGCGCCGCAAAGAGGTCCATCCCATTCTCGGGCGCTTCAAGACATGGGCCGACCTGGTAAAAGCCGTTGCCATGGCCGACAGCGAAGAACCCGAAACGATTTTCCAGGCGGGGCCTGTGTAGGGTCTTGGTCTGGCACCGGGGGCGCTGCCTATCGACCCCGGTGTAGATCTCCCGCGTCTCCCCCAT
>JAVEWL010000562.1:0-4044 GCA_034004565.1 FCB group bacterium
TTCACCGGAAAATCGATGTAATGCGGAATGGTGTGGTCGCCGTGCTTGCCCTGCTTCGCCACGCAGCCCAGCTCGTCGCGGTAGACAATGTAGTCTTTGGCGTCCTCGAGGATCTTGTACTCGCACACCGGCAACAGGCCCGGATTCGCCTGCACCCAGCGCACGTCCTCGATCCCGAAATAGTCGTACGCGCTCGCCTCGTCACGCACCCATTCCGGCAATCCCTGCTCGTGCCAGTTGGGAATCGTATTGTCCCAATACCCAAACTCGAAGTTCGGCGGCGCCTCCACGTCCTGAAAGAACATGGTGCGCCGGAACCGCTCCTTCAGCGTCAACGTGCCGGTCCTGGTTTCCACCTGCATGACCCATCCCCTGCTGTCCCGCACCCAATTCACCACAGAAGCGTAAACATACCGGCCCGGCCAGAACAAATCAATGCCAAGTCCGGCGCGCCCGCTTCAGGAACCCGCTTGTGGCCCCCCCAGGCAGGCTTCGCGACTTGGGACGCGGGCAGGCAAAGGACTGCAAAGACAGCGTGGAGAGCCGGACTATTGCTTCTCAAGTGTCTTCGTTGAAGCGCTTGATCCGGAACCGTTTGGGCTTGTCCTTCACGGCTTTTTTGGCGACGGGCGCCGCGTTGGAGGCCACGCGAGACGGCACCAGCGTCGGAATATCCTTGGGCTGGTTCCAGGCGTACCACTTGGCCAGTTGCGAATTGAACCGGCTCGGCGCCGAGAAGCCCGTCGTGCAGGCCTCGCGCATATAGCTCTGCTCGGTTTCCTTGATGGATACCGTCCGGTAGAAGGCCTCCAACTTGTAGGACTCCGCCATCGACATCTTCGAGCCGTCCGGCAAGGGCGTGGGGATTTCCGTGCAACTTGCCGATTCAACGCTGTTGAGCGGCGCGCCCCAGCGCAGTTCTGGCGGATGGTTCGGGTCGAACGAGAGGTCGAACAAGCGGCGCTCGATCTCGAGCAGGCTCAACCGCACCACCTTGTCCTGCGAATTAATATAGGTCATGGACTTGGTGTTAAACACGCGCGTCTTTTCGAGCGTGAGCGCCTGGGCCAGATCTCCTTTGTTCAGGATCGGGTAGCGCTCGAGGCCCGTCAGATCGACATAGTCCGGCATGCGTTCATACGAACGAATAACGTCGTCCATCCACGTCGCGAGGTAGATGTAGCGGTTGCGGCGGTCCACGTCGTCCGCGCAGGAACTCCACTGCCCCCAACGGCCGCCGGCATTGAAGATGTTTTGGGGATACTGCTTATCGGGGAACTCGATCGGGCCGTTCGTGTTGACTTCCTTCCACCCGGCCTGGACGAGTTCCTCGCGCTGCTTGAACATCTCCAGCAGCGAATCGGCGTAGGCGTTGAGGAATTTCGCGGGTGCGACTTTGTCCACCGACTTCATGCGGAACCGGATGAAGTCGTTGAAGCTGTCGAGCTTCACCGAGCCCTCGGCAATCGTCTTCGTGCCGACCAATTCGGCCATCTTGTCGAACTGCTCGACGGAGTACCCGAACTCTTTCATTTCAAGGTCCGTGCGCCGGCGAACGCGCTTCACCTTGCCCGTCTCATCGGCCTCGGCGATGGGATATCGATATACGCGCAGGCCGCGGTAGCATCCCGCGAACTCCCGCGCTTCGCCCTGGCGGCGCGCCGTGATACCCACGACGCAATTCATGCCGTTGTGCGTAAACAGGTCGCGGCTCGCCACCGTGCTGGCGTCGAGGAAGTACAGTTCGCCGTAGGGATCCACCTTGGCGAGGATTAATGAGTGGCCGTCGGTATAGGCCGGGCAACCGGGAATGAGGTATTTGCGATCAATGGCCACGGGAACGGTGTCTGACAACTCCGAGCGATCGCCGTAGGGCTCGACGCGGTAGTTGCCGGTACAAAAGCCGTAGACGGCGTTTGTGAAGAAGTGGTCCGGCGAAGGACTCGCGAGAGTGTCGAGCGTGCCCGCGGGAAGGGTATACGCGGCGGTGCGCACGTCTCC
Source organism: FCB group bacterium (assembly GCA_034004565.1). Lineage (GTDB taxonomy): Bacteria > Hydrogenedentota > Hydrogenedentia > Hydrogenedentales > SLHB01 > JAVEWL01. Next base: position 2,002 of record JAVEWL010000562.1, read on the forward strand.
CCCGTCGCCCGAACGCACGTAACTCACCATCCACGGCAGCGCGCGGCGATAGGCATAGTATCCAGGCAGCGCGACCGTCAGCTTACCGCAGTCGATGATGTTGTGCATGGTCCACATGATGGGTTCGGCGAGCTGAGGATTGCAGCCCTCGCCGGCGAATTCGGGGTCGAGAAGCTTGTTGATGGCGGGATCGGTGAGCACCTGCACGAGTTTCGCCGCGCGCTGTTGCGTGGTGCCTTCCGTCTTCATGTGGAAGATGTGCGACACCCACTTGGCGTAGTGCTGCGTTTCCTCGAAGGTCCAATTGCGGCGTATGGGCCACGCCCCGCCGTCCGAGTGCAAGGTGGGAGGGTTGAATTCCGCCGCCTGGGCGAGCCCGGCGCACACCGCCAGTCCCGCAAGACACGCCACGATTCGGCCGTAAAGGCCCCGGTTCCTTCCGCTCATAACGTTGCCTACCTCTTTGTCATATCTTCCGCCTGGAACATTCTGACATCGGATATGCCACCCCCAAACTTGTTTGGGGGTGCTTCAGTACTGCTGATTTCCTATCCAAGCACCCCCAAACAAGTTTGGGGGTGGCATGACCCGTATTGGAAGTGACCGGTTACCGCCGGTTCCTCGCGCGCGGATTGCGTTCCGCCGGCGCCGTGCCCGCATGGGTGGGCAGCGCCTTGGCGTCGCGCTTCTCGTAATACGCCGAAACCACCAGCGGCAGGGGCGCTTCCTCGACCACGACCGCTTCTTGCACCTGGGGCTTGGTCTTCCACGTGTACCATTTGGCCAACTGCTCGTCGAACTTCGTCCGCAGGGGGTAGCCCTCGGTGAACATCTCGCGCAGGTAGCTCACCTCCTGCTCGCGCTGGCAAACCGACCGGTAATACGCCTGCAGACGGTACGATTCTTCCATGGGCATCCGCGCGCCGCCGGGCAGCGGCGTCGGGAAGGTGCGCGTGGCCGTCTTGAATTCTTCCGACCCCGGCTTGGCGCCCCAGCGCAGCTCGGGCGGATGGTTGGGGTCAAAGGAAAGGTCGAAGAGGCGGCGCTCCAATTCGGCCAGCGTCAGCGGCACCGGCCGCCCCTGGGAATTTGTGTAGTGGACGGTCTTCTCGTTGAAGAGCTTCTGCTTTTCGGCGATGAGCGCCTTCGCCAGGTCTTCGCGGTTCTTAATATTGTACTTCTCGAGCCCGGTCAGATCGACGTACTGCGGCATGCGGTCGAACCAGTCGATCGCATCGTCCATCCAATCTGCGAGGTAAAAATACTTGTTGCGCCGGTCCACGTCGGACGACGGCGAACTCCAGGTCTCCCAGCGCCCGTTGGCCTGGAAGATGTTCTCCTTGGGCTGGCGCTCGGGATAGACAATCGGCCCGTTCGCAAGTACATCCTTCCAGGCATTCTGCACGAACGTGTCGCGGAAGTGCCACATCTGCACAAGGTCTTCGATGTAGTCGCGCATGAACTGCATCGGAATGACCTTATCCACCGAGCGCAGGCGGTAGCGGATCAACGAGTGGAAGCTCTGAAGTTCAATCCCCTTCTCGACGATCTTCTGGCCGGTGTACATCTCCCCCATCTTGTCGAATTGCTCGAGCGAGAAGCCGAATTCGCGCATTTCCTCGTCGGTGCGGCGGCGCACCTCGGTCACGCGCCCGCGGGCGTCCGTAATCGCGATTGGGAACCGATATGCCCGCAGGCCCTGGTAGCAGCCTTCGTAGGCGGTTTGAACAGGCCCTTCCTTGTGCGGCTCGATGCCCACGATGACGTTCATGCCGTTATACGTGTAGATGTCGCGGGTGTCGGCCGTGCCGGCGTTGAGGAAGTGCAGTTCACCGTACTGGTCGACGTCCGCCAGCAGCAGGCAGTGGCCGTCGGTGTAGTTGACGACGCCCGGCATCACGAATGCCTTGTCGATGGCGATGGGCACGCTGTCGGACAATGCCGCGTTCTTCTGGAACGGTTGCACGCGGTAGTTCCCAGACGAAAACCCGATGGTCAGGTCGGTGAAGAACCCGTACAGCGAGGGGTGTGTGAAGCTGTTCA
>JAVEWL010000563.1:0-4042 GCA_034004565.1 FCB group bacterium
CCCTCTCCCCCTGGGAGAGGGGCGGGGTGAGGGCTAACGCGTTTCGCCCTTCCTTCATGCCATCGTAAATCTCGGCAATCCAGGATCCGCTTGCCTCGCGCGCGCTGCGTCTATATCCTTACGTTCAATATGTGACCGTTGAATGCCTCTTTCGGAGAGTTGAAACATGAAGCAATTGTCGATGCTGTTGGGGTTGGTGTTGTTGGGAACTATGCTGGGTTGCGCGACGGGCAATCCAAGCGGCGCCGACGCGCTCAAGCAGTCCGCCAAGCCCGCGTGGTCGTTGAAGTCCAGCCAGGACGAAATGATCGTGGCAACCTCTCCCATGAGGAAGACGCTCCAACTTGCCGGATCCACCGGCCTCATCGTTGGGTTCAGCGTCGATCTGGTGATCAATTCGGACTACCGCGACGCGGTCCGTCAAGCACTCAACGGCTACAACACGGAAGAGGTGTTCCGCTCGCATGTCGAGCAGCGCCTTCGGGAAACGCTGCCGAACGGCGGACGCGTGCAACCCCTCCAGAGCGCCGCCGGCTATGCCAACGAGCAGGAAGCCCGGCAGGCCCGCTACCGTAGCCTCGCCCGCGAAGGCTACGACGCCGTACTCGATCTGCGCTCGCGCTACGGCCTGTTCGGCACCAACGTCCAGTTGGTGACGGAACTGGATGCGGACCTGATCGCGGTGCCTTCGGGCAAGAAGCTGTGGTCGACCACGGTATTCGCGACGCCCGAGCCGGCACTCGCCAGCGACAGCCTCGGCAATCCCCAGAAGAAGAAGCGTTCCAGCGAGTCCGCGCCGCAGTTCAGCGTCGACAAGGCGGCCTTCGCGCGTTGGACCGCCAACAACGGCGAGAAGCTCCGCGCGGGTTTTGAGAACGGCGTAAAGGGAGTCACCGATGCGTTGCTGGCCGAACTTGGCCTGGTCACGTCCGCCCAGGGCGAGTTGTATCTCGGAAGAATCGCGTTGAGTCGCGAAGATTTCACCGAAGCCAAGGAACACTTCGAAGCGGCCCTGCGCATCGACCCCACGCTCGTCGAGGCGCTCAGTGCACAGTCCGTCAACTACGCGCAGGCGGGACAGGTCGACATCGCCGTGCAGCTTGCCCAGGGCATCACGAAGTCGCACCCCGATTTCGCGCCGGCCTGGTACAACCTCGCATGGTGGCACGCGTTTGATCTCGACGACCCCGCCGCGGCCAAACCCTTCTACGCGGAAGCCCAGCGCCTGGGCCTTCCCCCCGACGCGAAGCTCGAAAAAGCGTTTCAGGATCAATAGCCGTCACGCAATTCGCTTGCACCGGGATACCGCGCTCGGCATACTGAACACGGACACAGATTTCAGTGTCACAACTTTCTCGAAGGAGATCAAGACATGGGCGACACCGGAAAGAAAGACAAGGGCAAGCGCGAGGTACAGAAGAAGGCCATGCTTGACCCCAAGGAAAAGCGCAAGCTGAAGAACGACAAGAAGAAGCAAGGTTCCACCGGCACTTCAAAATAGACGCCAATCTTGGGACAGACTGCGAGAACTCGCAGTCTGTCCCTGAATTTTAGAAGGGCAGCCGCGATGCTGGAGACGGTCGACCTCGATGCGTGCCTGAGCAAGGCGGAGTACCAGGCCATCCAGCCCACGCTGGACGACCAGCTCGCGGAATTACAGCGCGCGTTGCGCCTCGCCGAGATCCCAGTAATGCTCGTCTTCGAAGGCTGGGACGCCGCAGGCAAGGGCTCCGTCATGGGCCGCCTCCTGCAGCCCCTCGACCCGCGCGGCTTCAAGGTGTACAACACCGCCCCGGCCACGCCCGAGGAGAAGATGCGCCCGCCCATGCGGCGCTTCTGGCTCACATTGCCCAACGACGGCGTCATCGGCATCTACAACCACAGTTGGTACCGCCAGGTGCTCGACGAGCGCGTCGCGGACGACCTGAGCGCTCAGCAGGTCGCGAACGCCTGCGAGCGCATCCGGACCTTCGAGCGTCAACTCACCGACGGCGGCGCGGTTATCGTCAAATTCTTCTTCCACATCAGCAAGAAGGAACAGGCAAAGCGCTTCAAAAAGCTCGCCGAAGATTCGGCCTTCGCATGGAAGGTAGGCAAGCCCGAGCGCGAACGCCACAAGAAGTACGCCGAGTTTCAGCGGGCCGCCGAGGACATGCTGCACGAAACCTCGATGCCGTATGCGCCCTGGACACTCGTGCCCGCGACGGACGAACGCTTCGCCACCGTCCGCGTGGCGGAAACGCTCGTGGCCACGTTCCAGCATGCGCTCGAATCGCGCGCGGAAACCACCGTGAAGCCCCCAAAGGCCGCGCCGCGCCGCACGAGCCCGCTCGACCGCGTGAACCTTCAGCTCGCAGTGCCCCGCGAGGAGTACGACAAGCGGCTGCCCAAGCTGCAAACCGAATTGAGACGGCTCCAGCACCTGTGTTACTTCCAGCGAAAGGCCGTTGTTATTGTCTACGAAGGCTGGGACGCTTCCGGAAAAGGAGGCAACATCCGCCGCCTCACGCGCAACCTCGACCCCCGCGGATACGAGGTCGTGCCCATCGCCGCGCCGCAAGGGGAGGAGCGCACCCACCATTACCTCTGGCGCTTCTGGCGCGCGCTGCCCAAGGCCGGGCACTTCACCGTGTTCGACCGAAGCTGGTACGGCCGCGTGATGGTCGAGCGCGTCGAGGGCTTCGCCAAGCCCGAGGAATGGACCCGCGCCTACCGCGAGATCAACGAGTTCGAGGCACAGCTCGTCGAGGCCGGAACGGTCGTCACAAAATTCTGGCTCCACGTCTCGAAGGAAGAACAGCTCGCCCGCTTCGAAGCCCGACAGAACACCCCCGAGAAGCAGTGGAAAATCACCGACGAAGACTGGCGCAACCGCGGCAAGTGGGAAGACTACTACAGCGCCGTCTCAGACATGATCGAGTGGACCTCCACCGCCCACGCCCCCTGGGTCATCGTCGAAGCCAACGACAAGCCCCACGCACGACTAAAGACCCTTCAAGTCCTGATCGACCGGATCTCCGCCGCTCTCGACCCAAAAGGAAACGGAAAACCCTGACCCCTTCCACTTCTTCCGCCCTCTCCCTTTGGGAGAGGGGTGGGGTGAGGGCTTCATCCATGGCCTCCATGTCGGCACCCGTCAAATCCTCAGGCCAGCTTCCGCTTCTTCAAATCCCACGGCTTGCGTAGCGGCCGCTCAAGCCGCTTCGCCGCCTCCTCGTCGTTGACAATGCGCTCCTTCTCGGGATTCCACTCAATCGGCCGGCCCAGGCGGATCGAGATGTCGCAGAGATGACTGATGGTGTCGGAGCGTATGGCGGCTTCCAAGGAACTCAGCGGCGTCTCGTGGGTCTTGACGCAGGTGATGAAATCGGTGGCGTGGGACTTGGGAGCGCGCAGGCGTTGGTCGCCGGGCTTCAATTCAATCGCGAGCAGGTTGGGATTGCTGGCGTGGAGATCGCTGCGGTCAACGCTGATCCAACCTTCGCTGCCGAAGAACGTGGTGCCGTGGTCCTTCCAGGGGCGGTAAGCGCTGACGACCGGCTCCGCCACCCGAAACCCCATGAACCTCATCTTGACGCCGCTCGCATACGTGCAATTCATATCCCACGAATCGACCGTGTCAAACAACCCCTTCGTAGGAATCGACCCCGTGCCCTCGTATCGCACCGGGCTCGTGTCATCCGAATCCAGACCCCATTGCGCAATATCCAGCGGATGCGCGCCCCAGCCCGCAATGAACCCCAGCGCGTAATCGTAAATGTGATACGCGCCGTACGGCTGGCAACGGTCGACCGTGTACGGCTTCTCCGGCGCGGGACCCAGCCAGCGGTCGTACTCAAAACCCTCCGGCACCGGCGCCGGCTCCGTCGACCCGAACTGCGGAACACTAAACGCCGGATACTGGCTTGAGATATCCGCGCACCACGCGTCGATGCGCTGCACCTCGCCGATGTAGCCGTTTCGCACCAGTTCGCAAGCGCGGCGGAACTTCTCGTTCGAGCGCTGCTGCGTGCCGTATTGGAAGACGGTGTTATGCTGGCGC
>JAVEWL010000564.1:0-4031 GCA_034004565.1 FCB group bacterium
AGCCATGGGAAGAATGGGAGCTATGAAACACTCCTCCCGTCTTAGTCCATGCATTCCATCTCGTCCATAGGGTCCATCGGCTTTGGCGGAAAGCGGGGACAGTTTCCACTTTTGATCGGGGGGGCTGGTTGACTGTGTTGGGCCAAGGCGAGTCCGGGGCTTCGCAGGAAGGTCCTTAGCTCATCAAAAGTGGAACAGTCCCCGTTTTCCGGCAGATCCCTTTTCGTGCTGGCATTCATGCGCTGCCGCTACCCAATCGTCAATGGCACGGGACATTCCGGCCACTGCGAAAAGTGCTTTACGAAATTGGTCCACTTATGTCACCATGAAGGCCGGGGATGTTTAGTAAAGATCAGGAAAGGGGAGAGGCATGAGCAAGGATCAGAAGCTTGTAGGTTGCCAGGGGTGTCGCGTGAGCCGTCGAGGCTTTCTCGCGGCGGGATGTGCGGCGGCGTGCGCCGGTGCCACGGGCTTATTGCTGCCGGCGCGGTATGCGCATGCGGCGGAGCAAGGCAAGAAGACGATTCGCGTCATCTATTCGCTGCATGCCGAGGTGCAGCCCGGTCCCGACTGGCCCAACGTCGGGTACGACTTCAGGCCCGTGATGGACAAGTTCGACGGGGCGCTCTCCGGCGCGTTCCCGAACATGAGCTTCATCCGTTCGCTTGCCACCGGCAAGGAACAGGCCGAGAAGATCCTCGCCGACGACAATACTGCCGCCAATATCGACGGGTACATCGTCTTCCAGATGAACTGCTGGAACCCCGTCGTGCAGACCATCGCGACGTCCGGCAAACCCGTCCTCTATGCCGATTACCAATTCGCCGGCAGCGGCGGATTTCTCGTGTACAGCGCGGGCTTCCTGCGCAACGCCACGCCGAATGTCGGGTTCGTGGCCTCGTCGCGCATGGACGATCTCCTCGCGGCCGCGCGCTGCTTCGAAAGCGTTGGCTCCGCAAACGAATTCGCCGCCGCCACGGCGAAGGTACGGCTGGACTGCACCGCCAAGGCCGGCGACCTGTCCTGCCTGCCCGATTCCTTGAAGGCCCTGGGCGCCGCCGAGTGCATCGAGCGTGTGAAGGCCTCGCGCATCCTTGCCGTTCGCGACCAGCAGTCCGGTGCGGCGCCCGATTTTGCCGGCGTGCCTGTGCATCGAGTCGGTTTTGCGGAACTGAATGACGCGTGGATGAAGGCCGACAAAGACGAAGCCCGCGAAGTCGCCGATCGCTGGGAACAGAACGCCACCGTGGTGCTGGACGTGCCGCGTAAAGTGATTGAAGACTCCGCCGCGATGTACCTCGCGCAAAAGCAGGTCATGGCCCGCTACGACGCCAACGCCATCACGATCAACTGTCTCGGCGGATTCTACGGCAACCACATCCACGCGTATCCCTGCCTCGGCTTCCATGAACTGTGCAACGAAGGCCTCATCGGCGCCTGCGAATGCGACATCGCCTCGACGGCCACCATGGTCACATTCTCGCATCTTGCGAAGGGACGGCCCGGCTACATTTCCGATCCGGTCATGGACAGCTCGAAGCGCCAGATCATCTACGCGCACTGCGTCGCGTCGAACCGCGCATTCGGCCCCAAGGGCGAGAAGAATCCCTATGAGATCCTCACGCACTCGGAAGATCGCCAGGGCGCGTCCGTGCGCTCGGTCCTTCCCGTGGGCTACATGACCACGACCATGCAGTTGTCCAACGACCGCAAGGAAATCCTCTTCCACCAGGGCAAGGCTGTCGCCAACGATCCCGACGATCGCGCCTGCCGCACCAAGATTTGCGCCGAACCCGTCGGCGACTTCGACAAGCTCTTCACGCAATGGGACAAGTGGGGCTGGCACCGGGTCACCTTCTACGGCGACCTGAAGCAACCGGTCTTCGCATTGGCCGACGCCATGGGCTACAAAGTAGTCGAAGAAGCCTGAGTATGACTTAACATCAATTCTCCCCCCGGGCCGGGTCCAACAGGATCCGGCCCGGAAAACGGGGACTGTTCCACTTTTGATGAGCCCCAAGCCTACCTGCGAAGCCCCCACCTTGCCTTCACCCAAACAGTCAACCAGCCCCACTGACCAAAAGTGGAAACTGTCCCCGCTTTCCGGCTTGGGGAATGGGAGTAATGCGAAGGATGGGAGCTATGGAACGCTCCTTCCGGCTTGGTCCATGATGTCCATACAGTCCATCTCGTCCATAGGGTCCATCGGCCTTGGCGGAAAGCGGGGACAGTTTCCACTTTTGGTCAGTGGGACTGGTTGACGGCGAGGGCGGTTGCTGGGCCGTGGGCTTCGCAGGCAGTCGGACGCTTGCCAAAAGTGGAACAGTCCCCGTTTTCCGGTTGATCCGATTCTCTGGGGGAAGTTGCTGGAGAGGGGAGGATGCTTGATAATTAGAGCATGAAGATACGTTTCGGTGAAAACCCCGACCTGCGAAAACGGAGGCGGCGCATGTACCTGCTTATCGCGGCGGTAATTGTTCTCGCGTGTGTGGCGCTAGGCGTGTACCTTTTCTTCTTTCGCACGGGTCCTACGCCTGACTTCCCGCCAGGTCAGACCGCGCTCGATTTCACGATGAAATCGATTGACGGGCGCGACGTCGACCTGCGCCAATACCGAGGCAAGCCGGTACTTATCGTGAACGTCGCTTCGAAATGCGGCTTCACGCCCCAGTACGAACAACTGGATGCCTTAGACAAAAAATACCGCGACCGCGGCCTAGTCATACTGGGCTTTCCCGCGAACAACTTCATGGGCCAGGAACCGGGCACCAACGCCGAGATCCAGGACTTCTGCCGTCTGAACTACGGGGTCGAATTCGACCTGTTCTCGAAGGTCTCTGTCAAGGGAGGCGACATCGCCCCCCTTTACGCCTACCTGACGTCTCCGAAGTACAACCCGGAATTCGGCGGCGCCATAAAATGGAACTTCACGAAGTTTCTCCTCGATCGCGAAGGCAAGGTCGTGGCGCGCTTCGGTCCGAATACCCGCCCTGACGCCCCCGAAGTCGTTGCCGCCGTCGAGGCCGCCCTGGGTTCCTGAAAACGCCTGTTGAGCACCCGCAAGGGGTTGGAGTATAGTCGAGGGGGCAATGCGTGCGAGTGTTTACCAAGGCATATCCTTCGCGATAGATGCACAAGGGCATGGGGAGAATTACCAACATGAAACCGGTTACCCGCAGATCTTTTCTCAAGGCCGCGGCCGCAAGTCTGGCCGTGCCGCTGATCGTCCCGCGTTTGAGCTTCGCGGCGCCGCCGTCCGGCAAGCTGCAGCACGCCGCCATCGGCGTCGGCGGCCAGGGCGGATACGACCTCGGCAACATCTTCGGCAGCGAGAAAGCCGACATCGTTGCGCTCTGCGACATAGACGAAGCCATCCTGAAAAAGGCGGCCGAGACCTATCCCAAGGCGCGCCTCTACCGTGACTGGCGCGAGATGCTCGACAAGGAAGAGAAGAACATCGATTCGGTCAACGTGTCCACGCCGGATCACACCCACGCCCCCGCCGCGATGAACGCGCTGCGCATGGGCAAGCACGTCTTCTGCGAGAAGCCCTTGACCCACGAAGTGTACGAGGCCCGCAAGCTCACCGAGATGGCCCGCAAAAAGGGCGTCGTCACGCAGATGGGCATCCAGTGCCACGCGAGCGACTTCTACCGCGTCGCGGTGATGTGGCTCGAGGGCGGCGCCATCGGCAAGGTGAAGGAATGGCACTCCTGGAGCGCCGCCATCTATACGACCGAAGACAAGAAGCACCCCGAAGGCGCCGACCCCATTCCCGCGAACGTCGACTGGGATCTCTGGCTCGGCGTCGCGCCCGAACGCGCTTACAAAGACAAGCTGTATCACCCCTTCTGGTGGCGTAACTGGCGCGACTTCGGCGGCGGCGCGACGGCCGACTTCGGCTGCCACATCTTCGACCCCGTGTTTGGCGGCCTGAAGATCGGCGATCCGATCTCCGTGAAGTGCGCCGCGACCGAGAGCCAGAGCAACGAAGTCTGGCCGGGCTGGACCGAAACCGAGTATGTCTTCCC
>JAVEWL010000565.1:0-4015 GCA_034004565.1 FCB group bacterium
GGGAAGCTCTTGGCATTTCTTAAGCACCCCAAACAAGCTCACAAGGGTGGCGTGGCCCCTTGCGGCGGTTGGGAGTCTGGGTGCCTGGTCAGTCAGGCGTTCGCTTGGCGCCGTCCTCGATCCGCTGAAACGGCAGTGGGTCTTCGCCGGTGATGAGGCTTGCGGTGCGGCGGTACGAGGTGTAGCTCCAGGCCCACTGCACGAAGACCGACAGCCGGTTCTCGAAGCCGACGAGTTTCATCAGGTGGATGAACAGCCACAGCACCCACGCGATAAACCCCTTCACCTTGAACCGGCCGAAATTGGCCAGGGCCCGCGCGCGGCCCACCGTGGCCATCTCGCCGTAGTTGCGGTAGTGGAAGGGTTTCACGGGCTTACCCTCGAGGCGCCACCGGATGGCCTTGGCCACATAATACCCTTCCTGCTGCGCGGTGGCGGCCAGCGCGGGCAGCGGCTCCCCGTGTGCGTCCTTGACGTGCGCGGCGTCGCCCAGCACGAAGATCTCGGGCCGGCCCGGCACGCTCAGGTCGGGTCCCACGAGCACACGCCCGCCCGGGTCGAGTTCAATGCCCGCGCGTTGGGCGAGAACCCGCGTGAGCGGCGACGGGGCCACGCCGGCCGCCCAGAGAATGGTATGGGCATCGACCGCCTCGATGCGCCCGTCCTGGTGTCGCACCGACACCTGCTCGGGGTGAATGCCGGTGACCCGCGCGTGAGTCCAGACTTCGACGCGAAGATCTTCGAGATAGCGCCTGGCGGCTGCGGACAGGTCCTCGGGATACGTTGGCAGCAAGCGGTCGCCACCCTGAATGAGCAGGATGCGCGGGGTGCAATTGGCGATGCGGCGGAAGTCTCCGCGGAGCGCGTCGTGCACGACCTCGGACACCGCGCCGGCGATCTCGACCCCTGTGGGGCCGCCACCCACGACGACGAAGGTCAGGTAGGCCTTCGCGCATTCGGGATCTTCCTCGCGTTCGGCCGCTTCGAGCGACACCAGGATCCGGCTGCGGACCTGCGTGGCCGCTTCGACGGACTTCAGCCCCGGGGCGAGCGCTTCCCATTCGTCGTGGCCGAAGTAGTTCTGCCGCGATCCGGGCGCAAGCACGAGGGTATCGTAGGGCAGCTCGCCGTCGCTCATGATGACCCGCCGGTTCTCGACGTCGAGATCGACGACCTCCCCCATGATCACGCGCACGTTCCGCCGCTTGCTGAGCACGACGCGAATGGGCGCCGCAATGTCGCCGGGCGACAGGGTGCCTGTGGCGACCTGGTAGAGCAGCGGCTGAAACAGGTGGAAATTGCGCCGGTCGACAAGGGTGGCCTCGACCGGGACGCGCTTGAGGTTCATCGCCGCATACAGTCCGGCAAATCCCCCTCCGACAATGACAACACGGTGCGTATCGGGCATGGCATGGCTCCCGAGGGATGGTAAAGCGAGGATAGGAGAGATAGCTCGTGGTTGCGAAACTTAGACGGTGGCGTCCTCTTCCGCGCAGTCGGCATCGACAATGGTCTCCGCGGCGGTGCCAAGCGGACAAATCCGTTCGGGCCCGATGATGCCGCCGGACATGAGCATCTTGCAGGTCTCTTCGACGTTCATGCCGGTGAAGAACACCTTCTCCTTGGGCACGATGAGGAAGAAGCCGGAGGTCGGATTGGGCGTCGTCGGCACGAAAACGCGATGGCACTCGACGCCGTGCTCGTCCAGGATGGTGCCCGTGACAAAGCCGATGGAGCGAAGGCCGGCACTGGGGAATTCCACGAGGGCCACGCTGCGCATCGAGCTGGTCTTGTCTCGCATGGAAAAGGTGTCCACGACCTGCTTGGACGCGGCATAGATGGTCTTCACAATAGGAATGCGTGCGAGAATGGCTTCGCCGAGCGCAATCAAACGGCGTCCCGCGAAGTTGGCCGCGAACAACCCGACGAAATACAGCGCCAGCAACAACACGCAAATAGAAAGCGTGTTGAGCACGTACTCTGGCAGTGCGGGCAGAAACCGCATCGTGATGGGCTTGATCATGCCAATGGTCACACTGAACAGAAAGTTCAGTATGAAGAACGTGATGCCTATCGGCACCAGCACGATAAGCCCGGACATGACACGGCCCTGGATATCGTGGCGGGCGCGGGCAAACGGGGACATCTGGCGTCGTCTACGGCGGCTCAGCATCGTGGCGCTCCATCTCGAAAGTCGGAATCAAACCATCCATTACGGATTCATGCGCCAAATGGCCAAATTCAGCGCGGCGGCGTAACTCACCCAAATCAGGTACGGTAGTAGTAACACGCCCGCCACCGTATTAATGCGCCAGAAGGCAACTAAAGTTGCCAGGATCGCCAGCCACAGAAAGACAATGTCGATCAAGCCCAGGCCGGGGCTGCGAAGCCCGAAAAAAAGCCCCGACCACGCCACGTTCAGGGCCAGTTGAACAACGAAAACGCCCAAGGCAAACCAGACGCCGCGCCGCTCATCGCGCCGGCGCCACACCAGCCACGCCGACAGCGCCATCGCCAGGTACAGCGCGGTCCACACCGGTGCAAAGACCGAGTTCGGGGGGTTCCACGAGGGCTTGGCCAGTTCCGGGTACCATTCGCGCACCGACGCCGCCGTCAACATGGACCCCACCGCCGCCGCGCCGAAGCACAGCACCAGGAAGCCCGCGAGGGCAAACCATTGAAAGTATTCTCTCTTCATCGAAGCGAACCCTTTCCTTACTACCGCAGGCCTATTGTGAAGGATCGCGAAGCCCAATGTCACGGTCCCGCCCGCGCTTTTCCCCTTTCGTGCTCGTGCTCGTAATCGTCATCGTGCTCGGATTAAGAAACCTCCGATTACGAGTACGATTACGATGACGAGTACGAACAAGAATCGATTACGAGCACGAGCACGATCACGAGGAAGAGCGCGTCGCCTACCCGGGTGTCTAGCCTTCGAGGGCGTGGCGGAGGACCTGGAGCAGTTCCTGGGTGACGTAGGGCTTCTGCACGAAGCCCACCAGGCCGGTCCCTTCGAGGTGATGGGTGACGTCCTGTTCGTTGAAGCCGCTGGACAGGATTACGGGGACCCCCGGCCGCATGGCCTGGAGGCGGTAGAAGGCTTCACGTCCGTCGACGCGCGGCATGGTCACGTCGAGCAGGACGGCGCGGATCTCCGCGGCATGCTGCACGAAGATTTCGATGCACTCTTGTCCGTCGTTGGCCGTGAGCACGGTGAAACCGGCATTCTCGAGCATCTTGCGCGCGAGCCTGCGCACGGTTTCCTCGTCGTCGGCCACAAGAATGAGTCCTTTACTCTTCCACGTGGGACGCGCGCGCCGGCTCAACTCCACCTCGGCAGGCAAGCGCAGTGAGGCGGGCAGCAGGGCGCGGAATGTTGTGCCGACACCCGGCTCGCTCGTGACCTGGATCGCGCCGTGGTGGCCGCGCACGATGCCCAGCACCGCGGCGAGGCCCAAACCGCGGCCCGTGAACTTCGTGGTGAAGAAGGGATCGAAAATGCGCGTGCGCGTGGTCTCGGACATCCCGCAGCCCGTGTCGATCACCTCGAGGCAGACGTATTGGCCTTCGGGCAGGTTTTCGTCGAGATACGCCTGCGAGAGATACTCGCGCGTGCAGTGCATCGCCCGCGTGCGCACGGTGATGAGGCCGCTCTGGTCGCCGATGGCCTCGGACGCGTTGATGATGAGGTTCATGATGATCTGGCGGATCTGCGAGGCATCGGCCTCGATCGCGGGCAGTTCCGGCGCGCATTCGTATTCGACGATGCACTTTTTGGAGATGGACACTTCGAGCAGGTGGACCATTTCCTGAATGAGGGTCGACAGGTTGACCGATGTCACGACGAACCGGCCCTTGCCGGAGTACGCCAGCAGTTGTTTGGTGAGTTCGGCGGCGCGGCGCGCGGCGGTCTCGATGTGGCGCAGGCTGTCGTAGGCCGGCGAATCGGGCAGCAGGTCCAGCAAGGCCAGATCGGCGTGTCCGAGGGTGCCGGTCAAGAGGTTGTTGAAATCGT